>CAZAON010000064.1:0-7200 GCA_964486655.1 uncultured Flavobacteriales bacterium | reverse complement strand
TAAAGCGAATCAATTTATATCCGAATCACTTCCACGGGTAATTGCTTCTCAAATGAAGACAGAAGATATCGAAAACCTCAGGCAAAAATTGTTAAATGTGCCGGAAAATGAATTCAATTATAAATTGGGTTGGAGTGAATTTAAAATGTCTTTGGGCATTTTCCTTCTTGTTTTTTTATCAACCTTCCCGATTGCAATTCCTTTTTTATTTATTAAGGATCTTCAAACCGCTTTAAGAGTCTCCAATCTGATTGCAATTCTCATGATGTTTTTATGCGGTTGGGGGCTGGCAAAATATTCGGGTCGGAATCGTTTTATTATGGGAATATTAATGAGTTTGATTGGCATTTCGCTGGTATTAATTACAATCGCCCTGGGAGGATAATGAAACACGGAATTCTTTTTTTTCTTTTATTTTTTTTATCAGTCCGAATGGCCATTGCACAAAAGTCGGCTGTTGATACAACAGAATCTAACGTTTTATTTTCATCAAGTATTTATTATTATTCTTTTAAAGGTGAATCGGACAATATTATTCCGATAGTATATGCAGATTACAAATCGATGCATTTCGAGGCCAGATATAATTATGAGGATAAAAATACCGCTTCGGTCTTCGGGGGCTACAGGTTTGAAGCGGGAAACAAACTGGAAGCAGGTATAACGCCTATGGCAGGATTGGTATTTGGAAATACGAATGCATTTTCGCCCGGACTTGAAATTGACCTGACGTTTTTAAAATTTGATTTTTATTCGGAGAGCGAATGGCTGATTGATTTTGAAAGCAGAGAAAATAATTATTTATATACCTGGACAGAACTTGCTTTTAATCCAAATGATAATATCCGAACGGGACTTTCATCAAACCGTACCAAGGTATATCAATCAGAACGTGAAATTCAGCATGGAGTATTTATGGAATATTCAATAAAGAGATTGACTGCAGGATTACATTATTTCAACCCATTGGCTGATGATTATTTTTTCGTGGCTTCGTTAAGCTTTGAATTTAATTGAGAATAATCTTTAGAGGTGCCCTTTAACTTTTATGGAGTTATGGCTGGCAAAAAGGAAATAAACAATTTAACTATAAAAGTATTTGCAAGATCCACGAAGAAAGAACCGGCAAGTGTAATAAGCAAAATCGCTCTTGGTGCCGGGCCAAATCTTTTTGTGATCTGTTCCATGGTGGCCATTGCGACAGGCATGGAGCTAACAGCAAACCCGATAAATCCACCTGATGCTACAGCGGCGTCATAATTTTTTCCAAGTGCTCTGAATAGAAGAAAGTAAGCCACAGCGGCAGACAGTATTACCTGAAGTACAACTACAATTGCTATTGGAACGATAATGACACCAATAGCAGACAGTTTTAAACTCATCAGACTCATTGCAAGAAATATCTGCAATGCCAGATCGCCAACTCGGTCAATCAGTTCATTAGGAACAGGTTTTTTGCGTGCATCTGCCAGGTTTGTGATTGCCATGCCTGCCAACAGAGAACATAAAAAACCCGGCAACAAAATATTCATACCCGAAGCATATGAATTGAGCTGATTTCCCAGCCAGATTGCAATAGAAATAATTAAAAATGTCTTAATAATTGAAGAAGTACTTGCGACCTGTTGAGTGGTTGTTTTGTTTTCGTTTGCCGGTTCTTCGCTTGCTTCGCTGTGAAGATTATGTTTTCGAATGATCCAGCTTACAATTGGTCCGGCAACAATTGCCCCAATCGAAACCGCGAAAGTTGCAGCGCTTATTGCAACCAATTCAGCTCCTTTTAGTCCTAATGCACTTGCTTCTTTCGCCCATGCCATAGCAGTTCCCGGTCCGCCGACAAATGAAATACTACCCGCCAATAATCCATAGTATGGGTGAGCGCCACGAAGAAGCGCCACGCCTATACCTACAAGATTTTGCAGAACAAGCAGTACAACTGTGATAAGACAAATGTAGAGAAGTGGTTTGCCCCCCGTTCGCAAAGCGGAAAATTTTGCCGAGAAACCTAACGAAACAAAAAATAAAAGAATTAATACGTCACGTATTTGAGTGGCAAAATTTATTTGTATCCCCAATGAAACTTCGATTATTGATACAATTATTGATGCAAGTATTCCGCCAACAACAGGTGAAGGAATGGCGGCCTTCTTTAAAATTTTTATCGAGTTGCATAGATATTCCCCTGAAACTAAAACAAGGAAAGAAATAATTAAAGTTATAAATTCAGGAACTTCGAAAGTCATTTTAATTTCTTAGAAGAATCAGGGATTCAATTTAATAAAAATTTCGAATTTCATTAGAAAGCAATTTTATTTAACCGAATAAATTCATGTAAAGTCATTGAAAACAAAAAAGGCTGTACAATTAAGAACAGCCTTTTTTGTGATTGAAACGTTTTTGAATTATTTACCCAGTTCTTCCCACAGTGCTGTTTTAACAGCTGAAGAGATTTGATCTTCTATCTGGTAAAAGTTAATTGCAACTGTTGCATTTACTCCTTCTTTTACGGTTTTGTAATATTTCTCACGAAGGTTTGCTTCCTTACGCTGAATATCCGCGCTTTCTTTAACCATAGCATCGGAATTTGGAATACTGCCAACATGCTTATCATTTACATAGTCTGTTATTAATTTGATGCGACGGTCGCCGATAGCAACTCTTTCAGCTTCATATTGATTGTAGATTGGCCAGAATTTCTCAGCATCTTCATTCGATAGTTTAAGATAATCGGCAACTACCGCTTTCTTTTCAAGTTTGTACTGGCTACGAATTAATTCGATTTCTGTATGCTGTTGTGCAAACAGACCATTCATAGCAAACATTAATGTTACAATTGCTAAAATCCTTTTCATTTTAATATTAGTTTTAGTATTAATTTTAAATTCTGGGCGAAATTATAAAAAAAATAATTAGATCAGCGAAGAATATTGTTTTTTTGAGCTAATATTAATCATGACAATGGCAGTTTTAATCATATTAATTTTTCTTGAATTAGAGATTTAGAAATAGTAGCCGACACGGTAAGTAACAGGGGAGTAATATGGACTTAAATCGTCCCTTTCAAAAAAGAAATTGTACAATACCTGGATACTTAATCCGCCCCTGCCTCTTTTACCCAATGTTCTGGTATATCCCAAACCTGCAAAAAGTGCATCGCTGGATGATTTTTGTTTGGCCAGTTCATTCCCTGCGACTTGAACCAAATGCTGGGTAGTGAGGATCTCATACTCTGTCCACATATAAACTCTGGACAGAAGCTGTAATCTGGCGAAAAAATCGGGTCCCCAGGAATTCAGATCCACACCATAAATTCTGTCGTGACGATATATATAACGATAGCCAACACCTGTAATAAGTCTTTTTGGAAACCGATAAGCCACAACCGGGGCTACTTCCACATACGTTGTATTTACGTTTATCCAGAAAGAACTTCCAAACCCAAATGCGATTCTTTCCTTGAGAGGTCTTTGATCCCTTCTGGGAGAAGGAGTTTTTTCGGGAGAGACGGGTTGAGAAACAGAAACAGAATCAGGAACAGAATCTTTACCCGACTTCAGGGTGTCCGGTGTCTGACCGGAAAGATTTTGATTGGCTATAAAAAACAGGAAGAGGATAAACGTATTTAGTCGCATGAAATAATTATTTTGTGCAAATTAAAATAATTCTCCTTGTCTTGAAAATTTATTCATGACTTTCATCACCCTGAGTTCAATTGAAATTCATCACTGTGATTTGCCAACTATTTCTATATTTGCAAAAACTTACTACTTTGAAAACTTCTATATTTAAAGGAATTCAATCCCGGCTTTTAGCGGTAATCTCTATTTCTTCGGTTGTTTTATCTCTATCTTCCTGTGCACCGCAAATTGAATTAACATCGTCCTGGACGAATAAACAGGCAAAAGTAAAGCCGGCCCCGTTGGTGATGGCCATGGTACTTGCCAAAGACCTTAATAATCGCCAGGTAATTGAAGCTTACATGGTTTCAGAATTTAAAAAAGGCGGGGATCAGGCATTGGCAGCTCTCGATTTGCTGAAGCCCAGTGAGAAATATGATTCTGCTTCTCTGGTAAAAATTTTAAGGGATAACAAAATTGACATGTTGCTTATTAGCTCCATTGCCAAGGTTACTGAAAAGGAACGCTATGTCCCGGGAACAACAGAGCAGGTTCCGGTCGGTACTTACGCTACTCCGTACAACCCGTATTATTATAGTGATTATAGTAACTATTACAGCTATTACAATTATCAATCTACTTATTATCAGACAGTATATGAAACAAGAGAGACTCCGGGATATACCGTTGTTGATGTAGAGGTGATAATAGAAAGCAAATTATTCGATGTAACGAATGCCGAATTACTATGGTTCGGACAGTCAAAAAGCTATACCAAAGAACCATCAACTGAACTGTTCTCGACTTTCGCGAAAATTGTTGTGGACGACATCAGGAAGAATAATTTATTGAAAAAATAAAATAGGGTACTTCCATTCTAAAGGCCTTCTTGAAGTGACAAGAAGGCCTTTTTTTAAATCTTTATTGTGAATTCCAGTAATTATTACAATTGTCAAGTGTAAATACTTTATTTATTTATTAAAATAATCATAATAAAATAATAAGTTTGAATACTAAATTACTGCTCTGCAATCTGAAGGTTTTGGTATACAATGAATAAATCTATCCGTCAAGTTTTTATTGTTTGTGCATTCGTTTTTCTAAACCTGAATTATGTTTTTGCCCAGGAGCCTGAGAAAGAAAAGGAGCTAATTAAAGTAGATGAGGTGATAAACAGTCTTTCGCGTAAAGTCAGAGATATTCCGGACAGTGCAATCAGTGGAGGGGAACAGGTGCCTCTCAGCAGAAAGCAAAAGAAAGAACAGCGAATTAAAGAAGGTAAAACGGTCATTTCTCCTTACATCGCGCCTGCATATTCACCGGAATTGGAATTTGCAATATCAGGCGGCGCACTGGTTACTTTCTCCACTAAACCATCTGATACGCTTCTTACGCGATCTTCTGTTCCTGTCGCATTTACAATTTCAAGTAACGGTTCAAAATTGCTAACGTCTTATTGGACTACTTTTTTCTTAAGTAATGATTTATTGCTCACGGGTATTTTTCAATTTCGTGATCTGGCTGATCATTATTTCGGTGTAGGTTATGAAAACGGATTGAATACCGATTTCCCTGATTCCACACACTATAAAAGAAGATACTGGCAGTTATATGGTAAGCCCATGTGGAAAACATCCAAGACGTTATATATGGGATTTATTGCCGACTTCAATTACACAGAAGCATATGATGTCAATGAACATATGATGCATGATCCGGATTTTATCAGGGATGGACCTGAAAATAAAAATACAGGATTTGGATTCGCAGCTTCATATGATACTCGCGACTTCCCGCAAAATGCATATAGTGGCGCAATGGCCGCAATAAGTTATACCTGGTATAATGATTTCTTCGGAGGACAGAATAAATATCAGGTGCTTGATATAGAATACAGAAAGTACTTTTCTGTTTCGAGTGCAAAGTCCGGAAGAATTATCGCCATTGATTTCCATGCCAGACATTGCTTTAACGATGTGCCATACGGTGAATTAAGTTATTCCGGATCCTCAAGCGATATTCGCGGATACAGAACACTACAATTTCGTGATCGCGTCAGTAATAATTTTGTAGTAGAATATCGCCATAAATTTCATGGCAATTCATTTATGGCAAAGCGAAGCGGCTTTGTAATTTGGGGCGCGGTTGGAAGCATCGGACCTGAAACGGGTAAATCTTTTTTTGTAAATACTCTTCCAAATGCGGGAGCCGGTTACAGATTTGAGGTGGAACACAGATTAAATGTTCGGATTGACTATGGTGTTGGAAAAGAATCAAGCGGACTGTATTTTAACTTTCAGGAAGCATTCTGACAGATATCTATTTGTTTTACTGATTAATGAGTATAAGAATGTTAAAGTTCATGAATTATTCGGTTAATTTGCGTTTGCCGTTCTTCACAAATTATTATATTTAGACTTTAAATAGAGCCAAAATATTATGACAAAATTTATCAAATCCATTGCGGCAATCATAATCGCATCACTTGTTTTTAGTTCTTGTAATACAGTAAAAGTTACTACTGATTATGACAAGTCTGTCGATTTTACAAAGTATAAAACATTTTCGTTTTATAATCTTAAAGTAACAGAAAATGTAAGTCAGCTCAACCAGCAACGAATAGTAAATTCAGTGAAAAATGAATTAGTTAAAAAAGGATTTGTTCAAAAAGATACAGCTCCCGATATTTTAGTAAATACAACGGCAATTCTTGAGGATAAAAAATCTGTTTCAGCCAATACATACGGGTATGGAGGATATTATCGTCCCTATGGATGGGGAGGAGGTATGGGTTCAACAACTTCTTTCAATGTGTATGAATATAAAAATGGTTCTTTAATCATTGACCTGATAGACGCATCTAATCAAAATCTAATCTGGCAGGGAACAGGAAACAAAGAGATAGACTCACCTTCAAAAAATCCTGATGTTGATATTGCAAATGCAGTTGCGAAAATTCTATACACCTTTCCGCCCGTTAAGGCGAAACAAAAATAATTAGTTCTTAAGTATTAATTCAAATCATTATCATATCATGAAAAAAGTAATTCTGTTTTTGCTGTTAACCGGAACAATTCAAACGGCATTTGCTCAAGTAGCCGGTCCAAATACGCCTTCAACTTATCTGGCCGCCGGTCAGGGAGCCTCCTGGTCTAATCTGGGCGGAGTAGCAGCCGTAGATAATAATCCGGCTTATGTTGATCTCTATTCACCCCCAACCTGTACAAATTTTCAATGTTATTATTCCAACATGGCCAGCTGGACCGGATTTGGATTTAATATTCCCGCGAATTCAGTGATTACAGGTATTCAACTCGATATCATGCAGCGTGTATCTTCTCCCGGTGGTGGAATACATGATTCATTACTTATGCTTGCATTATCAGGTGCAACATATGGAAACGATTATTCAAATGATTCAAACTGGTTTGACACACCTACAGTACGGACCTATGGCGGGCCAAATGATACATGGGGTTACGCATGGACTCCCGCGCAAATCAATGATCCGACTTTTGGTTTCTATTATAGTTTAACAAATTCTGATTATGATCAACCTGCATCTGTTGATCATTTGACCATG
>CAZAON010000063.1:0-11903 GCA_964486655.1 uncultured Flavobacteriales bacterium | reverse complement strand
CACACCGGTTTACGGCCGATGGAATTCAGGATGCGATACGGGAAGCGGGATTTGAACCAAGACTCCGGAATCAGCAATATGAATACAGGGAACTGCCGCAAAATATCGAACAACAAGTCATTACTTACTAATGAATATATCTCGCCTCTTAATATTTTTCTTTTTACTCATTTCTGTTAACGCGATGGCAACGCATAACAGGGCAGGTCAGATTACTTATAAATTTATTGGAGTTCTTTTACCTCAGCCTGTCTGGAAATATGAAGTAACCATAACTACTTTTACAAAAACATCAAGTGTTGCTGCCGACAGGCCACAACTTGACTCCGTTTACTGGGGAGATGGTACAGGCCCCCAGGTGTTTTACAGAGACTCTGCTATTTTATTGCCGAATGATATTAAGAAGAACATTTACACCGAGGAGCATACTTATAATGGAAATGGTGAATACCTGATACACTTTACTGATCCAAACAGAAATGCAAATGTGAGAAACATTCCCAATTCTGTCGCAGTACCTTTTTATCTGGAAACGAAATTGTGGATTAACCCATTCAGGGGAGCTAATAATTCAGTTATTACCGGATATGATCCCATTGATGAAGGATGCGTCAATAGAATTTTCGTTCATAATCCTGCCGCCTTTGATAAGGATGGAGACAGTCTTTCATATCAGTTGATTGAATGCAGAGGCGATAATGGAGATCCTATTGGCGGTTATTCATTTCCTTCGGCTAACGTTGCATTTACACTTGATAATGACGGATATCTTACCTGGAATACTCCGCAGGACCCTGGAGAATACAATGTAGCTTTTATGATCATCGAGTGGAGAAATGGTGATACTATCGGTTTTGTCGTACGTGATATGCAGATATTGATTGGCAATTGTGATAATTTCCCGCCAATAATTACTGTTATTTCCGACACATGTGTACTTGCCGGTGATACATTGAACTTTAATGTATTTGCCCGTGATCCTGATTTCAACAGGGTGGAACTTAGCGCTTCGGGTGCAGTATTTGATCCGTCACTCGTTCCTTTTCCCGCAACTTTCACTGATAGCATTGTGAATAATGATTCGGTAATTTCGAAGTTTAAGTGGATAACCAGATGCAGTCACGTCAGACCTCAGCCATACTTCGCCCAATTCCGTGCTAAAGATCTTCCTTCGGCCGGCATTCCTTCGTTAGTAGATCTGAAGGGAACATATATAACGGTAATTGCTCCCGGACCGGATACCTTGTATGCGGTTCCGAATAGCAGCTCGATTGATTTAACCTGGCCGGTACCTTTTTGCTCCGGTCCGCTTAAGTATAATATCTACAGGCGTGTGGGCCCTTCTCCGAATGAAATTGAATGTCCTTGTACGAATGGTGTTCCCGCTAGTACGGGTTACGTTCTGATAGGAACAACTGATGGAAGTGATACAACATTTACGGATGACAATAACGGAGCCGGACTGACGATTGGTATCCAATATTGTTATATCGTTACCGCGGTTTATGATAATGGCTCCGAGAGTTGCGCTTCACCACAATCATGTGCAAGTCTGAAAAAAGATGCTCCGGTAATTACAAATGCTGATGTTATGGAGACATCGACAACAACCGGAAAGGTATATGTCGCATGGAGTATGCCAACAGAATTGGACATGACGGCATTTCCGGGACCGTATAAATATAAATTACTTCATTCGCCTGATTTCGCGGGAAGTAATTTTACCGAAGTAGCCACTTTCAATAATTTAACGGATACCATTTTTATTGACAGCCTGATTAACACAAAAGATCAACCGTGGTCCTATAAGATTTTGTTTTATTACACACATCCTGGAGTAGGTGATAGTCTGAAAGGAAATACTGCGATTGCAACAACTATCTATCTGAAGATAAGTCCGACTGACAATAAATTAAACCTGACATGGGAAGAGCATGTACCGTGGACGAATCAGCGCTATGATATTTTCAAGCAGAATGCATCTTTATTGTTTGATTCGATTGCTTCGGTAACGACACAGGCATTTTCCGATACCGGACTTATAAACGGAACGGAGTATTGTTATTACATCCGAAGTTCGGGTTCGTATTCTTTCAGCGGGTTTATTGATCCGATCATTAACCGTTCACAGATTGAATGTGGAATTCCGGTCGACAATGTTCCTCCATGCGCGACGGAACTTACGGTGACTCCTGATTGTAATGAGAGTCAGAATGAGTTGCGCTGGGTAAATCCGAATAATATATGTTCTGATGATGTGCTGAAATATTATATTTATTTCGGAGCGACAGAAACCGGAAATTTTGAATTAATAGATTCGGTTGTGAATACGACTGATACGGTTTATCTGCACAGCGGACTTTCCATGATCTCGGGCTGTTATAAGGTTACCGCTGTAGATTCGGTTGGAAATGAAACATTGGATCCTGTAGTTGTTTGTATTGATACATGCAGGCAGTATGTTTTACCTTCTGTATTCACACCCGATGGTGACGGCAAGAATGATTTCTTCCACCCATGCGATTCGACTACTTCATTGGAGTACCAGGCTACGACATGCCCTCCTTACAAGAATGTGAAAGAGATTGACATGAAGATTTATAACCGTTGGGGTAATCTGGTTTTCGAAACAAAAAATCGTGACATAAACTGGGATGGCAAGAATAAGGATACGAATGCCGATTGCAGTGAAGGTGTTTATTATTATACGTGTACCGTTTACTTTTTCACAACAAAAATGGAGCAATCGGTTGACCTGAAAGGAACCATACAATTGATCCGGAATAAATAGAAATATGTTTACCGGTATAATTGAAGAAACAGGAATTTTAAGGGATTTAAAAGAGGAGGGAACAAATGTTCGTCTCACGGTGAATTGTTCTTTTGTGAATGAACTTAAGATAGATCAGAGTCTTTCTCACAATGGCGTTTGTCTGACCGTGGTAAATATTCTGAAAGACAGTTATGAAGTGGTAGCGATAGATGAAACGTTGAAGCGGACGAACCTGGGTTCATTGAAGCCGGGTGATGAAATCAATCTGGAGAGATGTACGAAAGTAGGCGACAGGCTTGATGGGCATATCGTTCAGGGCCATGTGGATACTGTGGCAACGGTTAAGTCGATAGAAGATAAAAATGGTTCGTGGTTGTTTTTATTCGAATACAGGGATGCAAAAAATATTACGGTTGAAAAGGGTTCCATTTGTGTGAATGGCGTGAGTCTGACCGTTGTCGATTCAAATTCAAATAATTTTTCGGTGGCTATAATTCCATACACGTATGAACATACCAATTTTAAGAATTTGAAAACGGGATCCGTAGTAAATCTGGAGTTTGATGTTGTGGGGAAGTACGTAAAAAAGATAATGACGAAATAAATGCGGATTAAAAATCAACTGTGAAAATCGTTGGATTGCAAATATCAAATTGGTAGTGTTCGCATAAACCCTTCGGCTCCGCTCAGGGACCGGCTTTCTTGCTTAGAATAAGCTTCGGCTTCGCTTAGCTGAGCGTTTTACAAAAGTTGGAGTTAACTTAAATACTTTGGCTATTGTTATGTAATTCAGTTATATAGTTGGTGAACAAATTCAAAACAAGCTCTGCAGAGCATCCAAGGGACGTATCAGTTTCCCGCATATAATGGTTTTAGAAGGATTGTAGTTGCCTTAAATTTGCACGATGAAAGGTACTATGTATATTTTGGAATGTGCTGATCAATCATTTTATGTTGGAAGTACATACGACTTATTTATGCGTCTTGATCAACATCAATGTGGTGAGGGATGTAATTATACAAAGGAACGCTTACCCGTTAAGCTAATTTATTATGAGGAATTTGAAACGGTTGGTGAGGCATTTCGCAGAGAAAAACAAATTCAAGGATGGAGCAGAGCGAAAAAGATTGCACTCATGAAAAAAAACATCAAAAAGTTGGAACTTTTATCTCAATGTCAAAATACTTCTCATTGTAAAAATTTAATTTTAAAGAACTCTTCTAAAGGTGACTCGACCGAATAGGCGAATAATTTAATCAACGCTCGGCTGAGCGTAGCCGAAGCCTAAGCACAGTTGTAATAGTCGGTCCCTGAGCGGAGTCGAAGGGCTGTAGCCTACATTAAGCAATTAGGTCAAAGCTAAATTTCAAAGTAAAAGCGGATTAAAAATCAGCAATGAAAAGGTGCCGGATTGCAAATATGGCACGTCGTAATTCATAACTATTTAAAAAACCTTCTCAGCGATTCTGCAAGTAGTCTCCGCATTTCCCATAGTATAATAATGGAGACAAGGTACTCCGGCTTTTTTCAGCTCGAGGGATTGTGCGATGCACCATTCGATGCCGATTTGTTTTACCTCTTTATCGGTTTTGCAATTTTCGATTGCATCGGCCAGATCTTCGGGAAGGTCGACATGAAAAACTTTAGGAAGAACAGTTGACTGTTTTTTTGTGGTGACGGGTTTTAGTCCGGGAATTATAGGAACATGAATACCGGCTTCTTTGCATTTTTCAACAAATTCGAAGTACTTTTTATTATCGAAAAACATTTGCGTAACGATGTATTCGGCGCCGGCATCAATTTTTGCTTTCAGGTATTTTAAGTCGGTTTTAAGGTTTGGCGCTTCGAAATGTTTTTCGGGATAACCGGCAACACCCATACAGAAACTGGTTGGGGAGACGTCCTGTAAATCTTCGTCAATGTATTTACCGCTATTCATTTTTGCCACCTGTTTGACAAGGTCAATAGCGTAATGATGGCCGTCGCGGTGAGGTTCGAAGACTGATTCAGATTTAATGGCATCGCCGCGTAACAAAAGGACATTGTTTATGCCGAGGTAGTTCAGTTCGATGAGAGCGTTTTCGGTTTCTTCTTTTGAGAATCCGCCGCAGATGATATGCGGAACGGGATCGATTTCGAAATGGTTCAGTATAGCGGCGCAAATACTGACGGTGCCCGGTCGTTTGCGAATGGAAAATTTCTCCAGTAATCCGTTCTCTCTTTTCTTATAAACGTATTCTTCCCTGTGATAGGTAACATCAATAAAAGCAGGCCTGAACTCCATGATAGGATCAAGAATGTCATAAATGCTTTGAATGCTCTTACCTTTCAGCGGAGGAAGGATTTCGACAGAGAATAATGTCTTGCCTTTAGCTTTATCTAAATGTTCGGTTACTTTCATAGATTATTATTCGGATGCAAATGTGCGGTTTTTTAGCACAAAGTGCAAAGTGCTCCTTTCTTCTTAATCAGTTCCCGGACCCGGACTACAGTATCGGTCTTCACACTGCTAATGGTATCGTAATTGTAAACCGCGTGTATTTCATTTTTTCGCTTTCAACAGAAATCGTTCCGCCATTGGACTGAATCATATCATAACTCATACTCAAACCGAGTCCGGTTCCTTCACCGGTAGGTTTGGTAGTAAAGAATGGTTCGAAAATTCTTGAAAGTGTTTCTTTATCCATGCCGGTGCCGTTGTCTTCAATTGTAATGACGGCTTTCGAATTATTGGTTGAGAGATTAATTTTAATCTCCGGTTTATAATTTTCGGTTCCGATCCGTAAAGAAGTAGCATAAAACGCATTGTTTAACAGGTTTAGAATTACTCTACCGACTTCCTGTTCAATGATGTTTGCCATTATTTTTTCATTCGGAATATTTGAGTTGATTTTGCAATGAAAGTCAGGCTTAGACGCCCTCATTGACTGACATGCCAGTTCGGTTGTTTCGCGAAGCAGTGTAGAAATATTTGAAATACTTTTTTCTTTTGCGGCATGACGGGCATGCATCATCATGTTTGTTATAATGCTGGTGGCCCTGTTGCCGTGATTTTCAATTCTCTGGAGGTTTGTTTTAAGTTCGCTTATCAATTCTCCTGTTAATCCGGAGTTGACCGCCTGTAATTCGGAGAGAATTTCGGAAGAGGATTCGGAAAAATTAATGATAAAATTGAGAGGGTTTTTAAGTTCATGCGCGACGCTTGCGGTAAGCTGACCGAGGGAAGCCAGTTTTTCGCTTCTTATGAGTTGTTGTTCGGCATTTTTCAGGTCTGCTAAAGTCTGCTCAAGTTTTTCGTTTGCAATCTTAAGCTCTCTTTTTGATTTTTGTTCGGAGCGGTAGAAGCGGAAAACTATAATGGCAAATGTTATTAATACGGCAATAATTAATGCCATTACCTTTTGAAGGTCTGCGTCCTTTTCTTTCTGCCTGCTTAACTGATCAATTTCTATTTGTTTCTGGGCTAATCGTAGTTGATTTTGAATTTTAGCGAGCTTGCGTGTGTTATCAACATTGAATATTGAATCATGAATTTCATGGTATTGTTCCAGAAAATCGAGAGCTTTTTTGTATTCTTTTTCATTTTGAAAAAACTCGGCGAGTGATTTAGTGGATTTTAATATGCCATCACGATAATTATTATTAGAACTAAGCCTGTAACTTAAATTGTAATGATAAAGCGCGCTATCAGGCTGATTAGATTTGTTAAATGCATTTGCTAATCCGAAATGGCAAACGGCCATTCCGTTTGGGTTGTCGGACTGATTAAAAAAAATAAGAGCTTCCTGATAAAGTTTTTTAGAGTTAATGTAGTCTCCTTTTTTGAAATTCAACTCAGCTAAAGCGCTGATACATTCATAATATCCCTGTGAATTTCCTAATTCTTTTTTTGCTCGCAGAGCCATATTAAACAACAGTTCGGCTTTTTGAAGCTGATTTGTTTCGAGATAAATTCTCCCGATTAAATAGCAATTTGTGCTGGCTAGTTTTTTATTGTTGATTTTATCGCTTATACTATACGATGTATTGAAATAGGGGAGCGCGTCTAAATAATTTTTTTGAGTATATTCAATTACTCCCAGCTGCATATTTGCCTGTCCCATTCCGTTTGAATCATTTACTGTACGGAATAATCTTTCAGCATTAATGATTCGTTCCATGGCGTTTATGTATTCGCCTTTAATCATTAATGCCTTGCCAATCTGGTATTCTGATGCAGCCTGCAACCTGATATTATTTATACCGGTTGCAAGTTTTAGAGCGCTATCGCCATACAGATAGCTGCTATCAGGGATGTTTTCTAAATTATAATTCGCCGCCTTTGATATTAGTGAATTTATATGGCTAGTATCAGCCAGGCTGGCAAAAACTAATATGAATGCTAAAAGGTAGGTTGGCAAGGCTGACTTGTAAATTATTCAGAAACCACATTGTTTTTTAATTCATCACAAACTTCGGGGCAAAAAGTTCTGATTTTATATGCAAGTCCTTCATTGCCTTTTATAATGTTAACACGACTTGTATGCATTGCAGCGACAAATAAATTTAAACTGCCCGGATCGTCTCTATAATTATCGAAGTAAGGTGCAATAATTACTCCGGTTGCAGAATTATCATTGTTAAATATGTCTTCTATAGCAGCTTTACTCAAAATATAATATTTGCGTGCATGCTGAATTATTTTTGGATCTCTAAGTTTTGCATCAGCGTCCTTTAACAGTTCTGATGCCGATTTGACGCTAATCGCTTCTCCACCGCCTTCACGTGGTTCAAGAACTACTCGTTTGCTGTTGTCACAATACGTTCCGCATTTTGAACAGTCTTCCTCAGTTGTTGCTATAGTAGCAGCAATTCCCGATGAAATGGCAATTCCTAATATTAGTCCAATCAATAAGTTTTTCATAATTTTTTATTTTTATCTTTTAAAATTGTTTGTCTAGATCGCGAGGTTAATCCATTTCACATTCTGAAGGGCAGAATGTCTTTATTAAAAAAGAAAATCCGCTTTGAGGGTCTGTCATTGATTGATTGCAATGGGACTTGCCAACCAGCAAATTGATGCTGTCTTCTTTTTCAAAAACGGGTGCAATAAAAATTCCCGTTGCAGTTTTGTCTTTGAACAGTGAATCGAGAGCCATCTTGCTCAGATAGTACTCATATTTAATTTTGATTGCGTTTTTTTCGATTACTTCTTTAGCCGCAGTCATTAATTCGGCCGTTTTTATCGAATCCATTCCCATGCCACCTCCTTTTTCTCCGGCATCCAGATTACGGCCGGTATTATCACAAAATCCGGCAATCTCATAAGTGTCTTTGTCAATCCATTCTATGACACCGGCGGCTTCAAGAATTGCAATTAATGTAATTGCCGATGTTACAACTATAATTATGTTCTTTAATTCATCTTTCATGGTATAAATATTTTAAATGGTGCGTTAACCAAAGGTATAAATCCACCAAATACAAACAAATTTTAATTCATGGTGGCTTTTACTCTTTTTGCATTTGTAAAAACAATTTACATATCTTTGACTACAAAACAACCTTCTGTTTTGATTGTAATACTGCCAAACTATGTATTTCAACACCAACATTAAACTTCTAAGAAATCGCCGTAAACGCACACAGGATGTAGTCGCCGGCGAATTAAACATGAGCCGTTCAACATTGAACAGCTATGAGAATGGAAGCATTAAAAATCCCACACTTGATGCTCTCATGATGTTCTCAAAGTATTTTCGGCTATCTATCGATACGATGGTAAAAGTCGATCTTTCCAAACTATCCGATTTCCAGATGTCCGAGCTCGAGAAAGGAAACGATGTGTATGTAACCGGTTCCAGATTGCGGGTGCTTGCTACAACAGTTGATTCGCAGAACCGGGAAAATATCGAAGTCGTTCCGCTTAAAGCCAAGGCCGGTTATAAAAATGGCTTCGCCGATCCCGATTTCATTAAGAAGCTGCCTACATTTCAGCTTCCTCTGTTATTGAGCGACCGTAAATACCGGATGTTCCAGATCTCCGGCGATTCCATGCTGCCTATTCCCGATAAATCATGGGTCATCGGTCAGTATCTTGAAAACTGGTACGATATGAAAGACGGTGATGCATATATAATACTCACCCAGGAAGAAGGACTTGTCTTTAAAGTCGTCGAAAATAATCTTCGCAAGAAAAAGAATGTCGTCTTAAAATCGCTCAATACCGTTTATAAACCTTACGAACTTCATATCGGCGAAATAAGAGAAGTGTGGAAATTCTGTAATTACCTGAGCAGCGAATTGCCCGATAACAGTTTTACCAAGGAAGATATGCTTGGGAAAATAATGAACCTGGAAAAAGAAGTGCGTGGAATCAGAGAATCGCTTTGAATTGAAGATTGAATATTAAATCTTTTCATGTCGTCCAAACTTCGACAACGACTTCATCGCGAATAGTACACTTATAAATGTAAGCAGCGCTCCCATTGCAAAAGGTGCTCCCGGAAACTGGAAGGGTGCTTTGGGAGATGTGAAATAGGCAAAAAGATTTGTCATCATAAGCGGACCGAAAATTGAAGTGACGCTTACGAGGCTGGTAAGTGCTCCCTGTAATTCGCCCTGTTCGTTGGCCGGAACCTGACCCGACATGACACCCTGCAGGGCCGGACCGCAAATGCCGCCGAGGCAAAATGGGACAACAAATACAAACATCATCCATCCTTTTGTCGCGAAAGCAAAACATAAAAATCCGATCGCATAAAGGGCGAGTCCGAAATATATGGATCTCTTTTGCCCAAGTCGCGGAAGAATGATCCTGATTAATCCGGCCTGAACAATAGCAACCATCAATCCCACAAAGCCCAAAGAGTAACCAACCATTTTTTCATCCCAGTTAAATTTTTCCATCGTGTAAAATGTCCATGTGCTTTGAGTGGCATGACTGGCCAGGTAAATGCAAACGAGCGAAGCAACTAAACTTAATATTACGGGATATCTGCTAAAGTTTCTGAGCGACCCGACCGGATTTGCACGCTTCCATTCGAATTTTCTTCTGTGATCTGCGTCTAAAGATTCGGGTAAAATGAAATAGCCATACAACCAGTTCAATAATGCCAGTCCGGCCGCCGCAAAGAAAGGTATACGTGAACCGAATTGGCCGAGAATTCCGCCTAAAACCGGTCCGATAATAAATCCCAATCCGAATGCGGCACCGATAAGTCCGAAATTCTGGGCGCGTTTTTCGGGCTGACTAACATCTGCGATGTAGGCACCGGCGGTTGTAAAACTGGCTCCGGTGATTCCCGAGATCAGTCTGCCGGCAAACAGCCATCCGATTGTGGGTGCGAACCCCATTAGCATATAGTCAATTCCGAAACCGAATAATGAAAACAGCAAAACGGGTCTTCTGCCATATTTATCACTCAATGCTCCGATAACCGGTGCAAAAAGAAACTGCATTCCGGCATATGCAAATGTAAGCCAGCCTGCATAGGTAGATGCTCTGCTCAAATCGCCTCCAATCATGGATTGAATCAGTTTCGGCAAAACCGGGATAATGATTCCGAGTCCGATTACATCAATAAGCATTGTAATGAAAATGAAAGTAAGGGGACTCTTGCGCATTGATGTTTCTTAAAACTTGTATCTGACCGTGAAAATTTCCTATTGTTCCATACTATATATAGTATTAGTAAAATACCGGGAGAGTGAATAGAAAAGGCCTGCAAATTTATACCATTCTTTGTGAAAAGGAACAGTAAGTATTTATCAAAAGGGGAATTCCGGCAAGGTCAATTGAAATATAAAGTTTATTTCCTTTACATTGAAGTAACACAGAAAAAAAATTTCCGGAAATTTTTTCGTATTTTTTTTATTGATTAAAATCATTTAAACTGAATAAAAGGTTTGCTAATCAAAAAAAACAGGCTTAATCATCAAAAATTAAGACATTTTGGGATTATATAACTTTATAATTCATTTGTCAATCAACCAAAAGGCTGATTAGTAAAGCGATTCAGGGGTTTTTTTGAAAAAAATTTTGTGAAGTTTGTTTTTTTACTTTATTATTGTTGCCTTGAAAATTTCAAGTGTTTTCTTGAATTTTAAATACAGAGCAACAAACAAATTACTCCCGACTCTGTTATAAAATTCGTATAAAAAATTTTAAACCATTCTCCGGGTTTAGTCAATGTCGCTAAATGTGTCAGGATGGATTAGTGTCTTTAATATTGAAAAAGAGTATTGAAAAAAATGATGAGACGATATAATTTAATAATAGCATATCATTTTAGTCTTATTGCAATTTCAATAGTTGCTTTACTTTCCCGCGTAATTTTTAATGAAACTCCGTATATAAATGAAGCAATCGTACTTTTTAACAAAGGAATTAAACACAACAGTAAATATAAATTCAGGAACACACATTCCCGAAAGTAATTTTAAAAGTATAACCAAACCACATACAATGAAGAACACTTACATTTTTCAGAAGGAAAATCTATTGCGCAATATTTGCGTATGTATTAACAGTCTGTTTGGAAATATCCAACGACTCGAACTACAAACAAAGCCTACCGTTAGCTTTAGAAAAACCGCATTTGCTTATCTGGCATTTGCTTTTTTGTTTTTGGGCGGGGTGGAGAAGAGTATAGCGCAGACGCCCGTACCAATGTCTTCTCAGGTCGGATTAACATACACTGAAAATTTTGCAGACATTGCGGCTTGGACAAATAACTTTGCAAGTGGAGTCGGTGCGTCAAGATGGGCCTCTTATCCTATTACGTCGGGAGGCTCTGCAAATGATGGCATTCGGACTACAAAGTCATCGGCTACATTTGTAAGTGGCACTTCCGGTGGGGTTCAAAAGGGAACTGGAAACTTTGTTTTTCTATCGACCGGTAGTGGTGCAACTTCAGAAGCTGTTGCTGTAGATTTTCTAATGGATTTTACAGGTGTAAATGCAGGAACATTATCATTCAATTGGACTGCAGTGGATAATGCTAGTGGTACAAGACCAACTTCATTAAGAGTTTTTTGGAGCACTAATAATTCAACATTTACAGAAATAACCGGAGCACAAGTACTAGATGTATTAAGCCCATCAACAGGGACAATTACAACTGTGTCATTGCCTTCAAGTTTTAATAA
>CAZAON010000062.1:0-2123 GCA_964486655.1 uncultured Flavobacteriales bacterium | reverse complement strand
ATTTCGAGGTAGTATATTTACGTTAAATGGTTGGGCCTGTTCGTAAAAAAAATTTGGAGTTTTTTCATAAAAGTGTCATCTTTACAATTACTGATCAATAAGTATTTATACTAATTGATCATCGCACAAGATCCTTTTACTGCAATTGTCATCAACCAGTTCAGTAAAAAATTAACAGAAACACACATTCATGTTAATTTATTTTCAATCAGAGGGACACTACATGCGCATGCATTTCTGCATGTGTAAAATCATTGCGTCTATACACAAACTAAACACATAAACACAGATCATGGAAAACGGCTACAATTTAAATCGGGATTTAAGAAGAGTATTCGTTACAACATTTATTATGTTAACACTGAGTTTCTCGGTGATGGCACAGGTAGATGTAACTGCCACCGGCGGAACGTTAACTCAGAGTTACACAACATTGGGAGCAGCATTTGATGCCATAAATGTTGGTACGCACACGGGAACTATCACAATTGATATTTCCGGAAACACAACAGAGGGAACAAGAAAAGATTCTCTTGTTGCGAGTGGAACAGGTTCGGCGAGCTATACCACAATTCTGATTAAGCCGACGGGTGGAGCGGCGCGAACAATTTCCGGTGCTACAACTGCGGGTACTGCAATGATAGAATTGCAGGGAGCGGATAATGTAACGATTGACGGACTTAATTCAGGAGGTAATTCTCTCACTATTGAGAATACAACTGCTTCTACAACTTCCGGAACCAGTACAATCAGATTATTAGGTGATGCGGGTAGCAACCTATTTACTAATTTAACGGTGAACGGTTCATTTGCGAATACCACTGTGTCAACTAATGGTGGTAACTTTTTCTTTTCAACTGCCGCATCCGGAGGAACAGGAAATGATAACAACACAATTTCAAATTGCGATTTAGGTCCTGCAGGAGCAAATTTACCTGCTAAGCTGATACATAGTCAGGGTACAACAACAGCTGCCGCAAACTTTAACAGCAATAATATAATTACCAACTGTACATTACATGACAACTTTGTTACAACTTCAACACATGCGGCAATTTATATTGCAACCGGTAATACGGATTGGACTATTAGTAATAATAAATTCTACCAGACAAATGCAAGAAGTGCGGCCGGCACCACGACAGCAATTGGTCTTCAAATTGCTGCTTCTACCGGGGAGAATTTTCAGATAACCGGCAATACTTTTGGATTTTCAAGTTCAAGTGGTACTGGAATTTGTGCTTATTCAAGTGGAGGAGGAACAATGGCCTTTCGTCCGATGACGTTATCGACCTCGACAACCGGCGTAGTTTCAGTTGTTTCAAATAATATCATTTCGGGTATTAGTGTTTCTACTACGAATACTTCTTCTGGTTCTACATCTGCTTTTGCAGGAGCCGTTGTTACGGGTGGACTTGTTAATTTTACGAATAACACCATCGGAAGTCTTAACGGGACATCTGGAATTTCTGTAACATTTAATAACACGTCTTCGGTTCCTGAAGTTTATGGTATTTATAATGTTGGATCCAGTTCAGGAACATATGATGGAAATTCCATTGGAAATATTACGGTAACAAATTCAGGAACAGGTTCAGTAAAGTTGTGGGGTATCCGGGTAAACACTTCAGCAACCGGTCCTGCTGTGAATACAATTACAAATAATACAATTGGAAGCAGTTTAGGGCCAATTGTGAATTCAAATGCCAACGCATCTTCATTAATACATGCAATTGAAAGTAATTTAGGAAGAGCTGTTATTACCGGAAATACCATTCGTAACCTGACAGCGGCCTCTAGTAATGCGAATGCAACTACAACAGCGGCGCTTATTGGTATTTATAATAGTGCAACTGATGCTGCCTGCAATGCAACTATTACAGGAAATACAATTCATACACTTTCAAGTTCACATGCATCTGCCGCAGTTTCGGTTATTGGTATATTAAATACCGGTGCAGCACCACCAACGAATTTAGCTGTCGTGAGCGGAAATCTTATTCATACTTTAAATAGTGTAAGTGCAGCCAGTGTTGTGAGTGGAATTTTTGCAATTGGAGGTAGTACAAATTACCAAAACAACATGATCCGTCTCGGTACTGAATCTACTACTGCTTGTGCAA
>CAZAON010000061.1:0-7068 GCA_964486655.1 uncultured Flavobacteriales bacterium | reverse complement strand
GGTTCCTAATTTCGAAAAGGCCATAAGTGAAAGCAGATACTATGACATGTTCCCTGATCACTTATCATATTTTACTTCTCAATCTTTGACAGCGGCCATGTTAATAAGTGGTTTTAAAGATGTCGAAATATTTTACGGGATGGATAATGAATTTTTATATGCAATAGCTAAGAACCATAGTATTGAGAATCTTTCTCTTTCCTTAGCTAAAAGTAGAGTGGATGATGACTTTAGAAAAATATTTGAGAAATATAAAAATGTTGTTGTGTGGGGGGCTGGAGGTAAAGGAATAGCCGCTTTATCTACCTTGACAAATACTACAAGAATTAAATATGTTATAGACTCAGATCCGTTCAAGCAAAATAGGTTTCTGCCTGCATCAGGCGTGAAAGTTGTATCTCCGGAAATCTTAAGTAAGGATAATGAAATCGATATGCTTGTTATTACAAATTTGGCATATACTGATGAAGTAATAGAATTTCTAAGTAAAAGGGGGTTTAAGGGAGAGGTTTCTGTTTTATCGAAAGATGGCATCTCTAAAATTCAAACGAGGCAGATGTCATAATAGTGGGTAATTTGACACAAAAAATATTATCAATAGCAATTCCGACTTGGAATAGAGCCAATTTATTGGATGAATTGCTGATTGAATTAATTGACCAGATAAAGAAATTCAATCTTGACGAAGTTGTTGAAATTTTGGTTTCTAATAATAATTCAGAGGATAATACAGAAGATATTGTTAAAAGACATCAAGTAAGTAATAAGTTCATTGAGTATAACAGGAATCCGCTTAATATTGGAGCAAAGAGTAATTTGATTAAATCAGTCGAATTGTCTTCTGGCGAATATTGTATTGTTCTTGGCGACGACGATAGGATTAGATTGGATTGCCTACCCGATATTTTAAATCATATCAAGAATTTTCCGGATACCGGTATAGTTATAGACAAATCAGGCTCAAAGGCAGCAGGAAGATTTAATGAGAGTGCGATTTCATTAAATGAATTACTTAGAAATTTTTTTTGGTACATGGGCAATGCCGGGGTTTTTGTAATGCGGGTGTCTTTTATGAAGGATTTACTCAAAAAGGTTAATTACGAATATTTCAATGAGTGCTGGGTGCAGATTCAGGTTATGATTTTAGGTATGACTACAAATAAAGAGTTAAAATGTTACTTAAAGGAATTTCATGTTCATCGAGCAAGTATTCACACGGAGGTAATGGTATATAATTCATTTTATTTATGGCGTACCTGCAATATTGAATTATTAAATTCAATTAATACAATTAAGCCATTGATAGAAAGTGAAACTTATGATTCTGCCCGATTTTATTTAAGAGCAAATATTAGCCAACAAGTGTTTAATATTTTGCAATGTGCGGTATTTATCGATGATGAAAGTATCCGAAAGAAAACAAGAACTCATATTTTAAAAAATTTGTTTTTGTATTCTAATTACGAAAAAATAGTATTTTTCATGGTTATAGTCGCTATTTATTTACCAAAATCAATTTCAGAGTTTTTATCGGATATATTTATTCGTTTTACAAGAGGGAAGGCGGGCCTTGATAAGAAAAACAATTTTGTAAATCACGAATTAGAGAAGAAGGCAAGAATGGAAGCTTCTAAAAACAATCAACTACGGACTCTTGAATTTGAAGTTGACAATTAAATTCGCTCAATACTGAATAAGTAATTTGCCGGAATCAATTACCTTTTTATCGGTAGCGATTTTAAAAATATAAATTCCGGAATTTAGATTCTGACTTTCCAATATAGTTTTACTTTCGTAATTTATTTTATCAGTGAAAATTTCTTTTCCTTCAATTGACATTAATGTAAAGGAAGTGTTTTTCAATTTTAAATCGCTTCGTTCAATAATGATTTTTCCATTTTGTTGTGATACATAAACATGGAATTTGTCATCACTGACTTCATTGATATCAGTTATTTTACATTCTACAAACATGTCGTTTAAGGAAATAGGACTTGAGATGCCATTGTAGGAACCAGTTCCTACATATGCGCAATCATTGATTACAAATCCTGAAGCTCCATACCTTTTCTTAGCTGGCAAAGTATCATGAACCTGCCATATGTCGGTTACAGGATTATAAAGCCAAAAATCATTAAAGTAAATATTGTTATTATAGCCTAATCCGGTTAAAATTTTACCATGTGTTGTCAAAGCAATTGCTCCCCTACGCGGTGCACCCGGGAAATCACTTTTTTGTTGCCATGTCTGTAAATTAAAGTCAAATTCCCACCAATCAGAAAAGCTGATGCCAGAATTAAATCCTAACCCAACAAATGCTTTATCGTTAAAAACAGCTGCTGATGCATGTTGTCTTGCTGTTGAAGGGAAATCAGGTAATTGAGACCAAATATCTGTGATCGGATTATATTTCCAGAAGTCATTCAGGCAGCTACCATTAAAACCAGTCGTGAGATATCCTTCATTGAATAAAGAGAAGCCTACAGCTGAATATCTGCTTGGACCCGGAAAATTATTTTTTTGAACCCAGTTATTTGACGTAGGTATATAGGACCAATTTTCATTCTGAGCATTGCCAGAGCCATATCCGCAGATAACATAAGCCGTATCATTAATCACAAAAACGGCTGGACTTACTTTTCCATTTCCGGGATAGGCGGCTTTTTGAGTCCAGGTTCCGGATGCATTAAATTCCCACAAATCATTAAATTCATTTCCAGCATTCCTTCCGCAACCAACATATCCCTTATTGTTTATATTAAAGTATAAGGTAATTTCTCTATTTCCTCCATTGAAATTTGTAGTTGGCAGCCAAGCTTGTATGTTACTTGTAAATAAAATTAATAAAATCACAATTGTTGATTTCATGATTTAAAGTTTTGGATTATTTACAAATATAGAAATTATACTTATATGAGCAAATATCGCATAATCATGTTTGCCTTAATACATTTTCTTACGACATTTATCTACTTATAGGAAACTATATTAGTAAAATCCAAAATATTGATATATTAAATTAATGGATTGCTTTTATTTTTTGTTTGGGATCTGTATAAGTTCTATGTCTAATATTTTGACAATTATTTGCAGTCTTATTATGTTGTAAGCAGATTGATGAGTTTAGTAGGCTAAAACTTGAATTAACTCTGATTTCACTGGTTAATTTGAATTTTATCCCTTTTTTTACTTTAAAACATTGAATTTTACTCATAAATGACTATTTTGTGTAAGTCAAATTTTTCCTGAGACGACATCAGGATAGGAGAATCTTCAAAATGGAATCTGTTATTAATTCAAAAAATGCTGCTTTTAAGTCGAAGTTTGATTATTCGACCATTAAAAGTAATCAGCCTGCCAATCCTATTGAAGGATTTAATGTAGCCGAATCCGGTGATAAATACCGTACCATCTTCGAATCAATCGACGAAGGCTATTTATTATGTAAGATAATTTTTGATCAGCAAAATAAGCCTGTAGATGTGCTTTTTCTCGAAGCTAATCCCGCATTTGAATATGTAACCGGAATAAAGATTGTTGTTGGAAAAACCTTAAGGCAAATTTTACCCAATGTGGAACAGTTCTGGATATCAATTCCCGCACTGGTTCTCAAAATGGGTAAGGCCATAAGGCATGTGGGTTATATCACTGAGCTTGAACGATGGATGGATGTCCATTTTTTCAGAATCGGTAATGAATCGGATCAAACCGTTGCAGTTTTGGTAAACAATATTACCGAACGGAAACAGCAAGAAGCAAATGCCAAATTTATTGCTGATATAACAACACAGTTTTCCAATCAATATTCCACCCTGGAAATATTACGGATAATCGCAAAAAAAATATGCACCTATTTTGATGTGAGCCGTTGTCATTTTTCAGACATTGACGAAGATGCTGGTACCAGTATTGTTATCGCCGACTGGCATGTGGAAAATCTTAATACTGTTGTTAACGGGGAAAAACTTCTCATTCGAGATTTTATCAGCGATCAGAATTATACCCGTTTACGTAGTGGAGAAGCCATAATAGTAAATGATGTCAAGAAGGAGTTAGGCGTTGTTGCAGATCGTATTACGTCTTATAGTGTGCAATCCTATATCGCGGCTCCTTTAACTAAGGAAGGCAAATTAAAGTTTTTAGTAAACATTTCACGGATTGAGCCACGGACATGGCGTAAGGATGAAATTGAATTGTTACGCGAATTGGCCTCGCGGGTGTGGCTGCATCTGGAGAGGCTAAGAGCAGAAGAAGCGCTGCGTGAATCTGAACAAAGATTCCGTACTCTTTTCGAAACAATGGACGAAGGGTTTGCTGTTTGCGAATTAATCAGAGATGAGGCGGGTAAAGGAATTGATTACAAAATTTTACAGATGAACCCGGCTTCGGAGCTGATTACCGGATTAAAGATCAATGAAACAATTGGCCAACTTGCAACAGAAGTCATACCCGGATTGGATAAGTGGTGGATTACTACGTACCAATCTATTATTGATTCGGGCATACCAAAAAGATTTGAGCATTATATCCCGCAGATGGGAAAATGGTTTGATATAAATGCCTTCCCATACGGGGGTAATAACTTCGCTTTATTGTATGATGATATTACTAAAAGGAAGCAGTCCGAAGAATTTCTTTTAAATCGAAAAGAACGAAAAGCATTTATAATCAGAATCAGCGATTCAATAAATAATCTGGAAGATCCCGTTTCAATTATGAATGAATCTGCCGCATTATTGGGAAAACAACTTCATGTAAACAGAGTGGTTTTTGCTCAGTTTATCGACAATAATGCCTCTGTTCATACCGGATTTACAGACGGTGTAAAAGCAATTACCGGTAACTTTTCTATTTCTCCTTCAACATCTTCAGTCATTATGACTCTCTTAAACGAAGGAGGTATACTAGCCGTAAACGATGTCAACAATGATTCACGCATAGCGCAGGATGCAAAAGAAAAGTATGATGAATTCGAAGTGAGATCTTTTATAAGCATTGCACTTATCAGAAATAATAAAATTATCGAAAGCATAGGTGTGCATTGCTCCGCAACACGCGAATGGACAGTAGATGAAATATCGATGGTTTCTGAAATTGGTGAGCGGGTTCTGACCGCAACAGAGAGGGCCCGTGTAGAAACTGCATTGCGCAAATCGAAAGAACAATATTTACTTGAATTGGAAGCGGAAGTTCAACAAAGAACTTCTGAACTTTTTGCAACCAAAGAACAATATTCTTCTCTAATTGAAAATACACCTGATATTATTACCAGATGGGACAGGGAATTAAGATTATTGTATGCTAATACCGCTTTTGAATCCAAGACAGGAGTAAGCATCAAAAAGTCACTTGGAATTAAGATAACTGAAATTGTAAAATCAATGGAGAGGTCTTCTTCATTTATTAATAGTCTTCAAAAGGTTTTTGACAGTAAAATTCCTGTTGTATATTATAATTCATGGTTGCTGACAGAGGGAGAGCGGTATTATTATTCAAGAATTGTTCCTGAAAAGAATGAAGAAGGTGAAGTCGTTTCTGTTCTTTCAATAGCAAGAGACATCACCGAATTGAAAAAGACCGAGCAGGAGTTGCTGGAATTAAAACTCAGACAGCAAAGGGAAATTATGAATACAGTATTGGCTACACAGGAGCAGGAGCGTGAGCGAATAGGCGAAGCTTTGCATAATGGCGTGGCTCAGTTATTATATGGCATTCAAACGAGGATGGAGTTATTTAACCCGCAAAATGATAATGACAAGAGGAATATAACCGAAGTCATGAATATTGCGAGAGACGCGATTAACGATATTCGTAAAATTTCATTTGAACTTATTCCGGTTGTATTGAAAGACTTTGGTATTGAAGTCGCGCTTAAATCACTATTCGAAAAAATTGTTGTTGGAAAACCCCAAATTGACCTGGTGTTTTCCGGTTTGACAAAACGGTTGCCTGAGCAAATAGAATTCGCTGTATACAGAATTGTCCAGGAACTCGTAAATAATATTCTCAAACATTCAAAAGCAACTTATGCTAAGATCGAACTCTCGCTGAAAAAAGGATTATTGACATTAAAGGTAACTGACAATGGTATCGGTGTTTCTGTCAGTAGTGAAATATTGCAGGGTGGAATCGGTTTACAAAGTGTTAAAAACAGGGTTCATTTACTCGGAGGTACCATGTTTTTTCATCCTGTCGAAATAGGAACCTCTGTAGAAATTACATTAGAAGTATAAATGAAAAGAAAATTATTAAGAGTAGGAGTTGTTCTGATTCCTTTGTTTGTTTCAGCAGCTTTAATTTTACAGAAACAAGGTAAAATAAAATATAACGAGGAAAGTATTGATGAGTCGCCATCTGATCCCTATGAAGAGTTTATGTTGCAACGAATTTATCCGAACAGCACTTTCGATGTTCTTGCATTTAAGAATGCATTGAACCAGGCAGCCGTTAATTTACAAAAACCTCAGTTCAGAAGAAATGTCGCTCCTGCGAGCTGGACCCTTGAAGGTCCGGGCAATATCGGTGGCAGATTCAATTGTATCGCTATTAATGACCTGAATAGAAACACTATGTATGCAGGAAGTGCCAATGGCGGTGTCTGGAAGACAAACGATAATGGTATTAACTGGTTTCCTGTTTTTGATTCTATTCCATATCTCGCCATCGGAGCAATTACCATCAATCCATCCGATACTTCTGAAATCTGGGTCGGTACAGGTGATTTGAATATTTCAGGAACTATGTATACCGGAAACGGACTCTATAAAAGTTCAAATAGCGGGGGTACTTGGATTCATATGGGTCTGACTAATACTTATGTTATATCATCCATTGTTATTAACAGAACGAATACAAACGAAATGCTTATCTCAACAATGGGTAATACTTTTGCCAGAGATAATAACCGCGGAATTTACAGGACAACCGATGGCGGATTGAATTTCACAAATGTAAACTTTGTAAATGACAGCACAGGCTTCATAGATATGCAACAGGATCCTGTCAATTCATCAATTGTGTATGCTACATCTTTTTCCAGATTAAGGACGAATGGTAACAGTGTATTTA
>CAZAON010000060.1:0-9207 GCA_964486655.1 uncultured Flavobacteriales bacterium | reverse complement strand
ACATATAAACTAAAGGCCATTCTTTGGTTTTACTAAGTTCTAGTCGTAGATTTTGGTAAGGATCGGCTGAATTCATGAATGTAATATAAAAATCAGCTTTGACATATTAAAGCATTCTATTCCCAACTTCCTTTAAATATTAACAATTAATGACCAATTTTACCTGACACCAAAATAGAATTGCCATTAGTTATTCTGTAAAAAAGTATCCCTTCTGTATAATTGATTTTACTTTTTGATATCGTTAAATCAGGAGTATCAAATGCGCTTGAAACTAATTTCCTGGCTTGAAGATCGAACAGTTCCAACTGAATATTACCCGGTTTATCAAAATCTTTCAACTTGAAAATAAAATTGCTTTCATCCTGACATACTTTGACAAAAGAAGAACTTACATTTTTAACATCAACACCCAATATCAACCATTGATCATACAAGGTTTGTAGCGAATCAATCGGATCAACGGACCAGTTTGAGTTACCCGGATAAGCCATATACAAATCAACCGAATAAGTACCTGTAGTGTCGGAAGGTTTTGCAACCCGTATAAAAGAAGACAAAGAAGAAAGTCCGTATGGAGCACACCTGGAATCTGCACCAATAACGTTGGCACCCTGCAATGCTGCCATTAATTTATCGCTGAGGGTACCGGATGAATTCAAATACCGGGCTTCCATTGAATCAAGTATTTGTTGACCGAGCAAAATATTTCCCTGGATACTGTAACCCGGCCCGGTAATATGATTTTTGTAATCCATACAATTAACGCCGGTGTATGCAGCTGATCTTGGATGTCCACCGTTTAATTCAACAACTCCGTATTGTCTTATTGCCGGATTGTTCTGAGAATCGTGCGTTATGACCCAGTCGATAATTCCCTGCGCAGAATCGCCGGCAATCATTCTGCTGTGAGCGGTTTGTTGATTTGCGGCCAGCCAGTATGCCTGGGTATTAATTGCCCCTATTCCCGGCAGTACATCACAAATGATCAATGCTCCATGCGGTGCTGCGGGCAAAGCAATAGGAACACATGAAGCTCCCGCACTTCCCACTTCTCCCGTTATTGAGTCAACTGCAACAATTGAAAATGTGTCCTGTGCCTTTATTCCGATTGAAAATACAACCAGCAGCAGAGTAATTAAATTTTTCATGATCCCCCTGAGTTAACAGTAATAAAACTTTTCGCCAAACTTTCGTGAAAGTTAAACAAAAATACAAATTGGAGGGAATTGCTTTCAACTTACCGGATACATTTATGACTATACCACTATTGTATCAGCAAAGGTTTGGTTAACACTACTCCATCTTCAATAACGGAGACATAATAAATCCCGGGAACGCAATTCGTAATTTCATTTTTACTCACGCTGATTATCTTATTGCTGTTGCTAATACCTGCAGACTTGTTAAACACAATCTGGCCGACGTGATTGTAAATTCTGACAGTTTGCTCTTTATCTGTCATTTTATTGCTGTAAATATTGAATTCGTTGTTGGCCGGATTAGGATAAATTTCGATTTCGCTTTTTGAATCCCGAGTTTCATTGATATTCGTTTGAGGTCCGACAGGTGGTTTGCTGAATGTAAAATCATCTGCAATTGTACCATTCGAAGTAAGGAAACTGCATTTCAAATTTCCACCTGTTACCTCAATTATTAAACTGCCCAATTTACTTGTAGATGAATAATACATAGCGTTATGTGGATACCCCGGAGAAGATCCTTCCAGCTGTCCTCCTACACCGCAAACCGCATATATGGTTCCATTACCAGTGCGTGATGTTTTAGAAAACGTTTCACCTCCCGGTTGCACCAGGTATGAGGAATTAAATGAACTGGAAATACCGTAATGTCCTTTTATCAGATAACTTCTTTCATACGCATGGCTATGCCCGCTTAGTACAAGATCGACACCAAAAGACTCCAGAAGCGGAATAATATTCTGACGCATGTCTACACACTCGGCTGAATTATCTGAATCATGACTTCCTTTTGTATAAGGCGGGTGATGAAAAAAAACGATTGTCCATTGCTGAGTATTGTTCATCAGGTCGGCTTGCAGCCAGTTATACATGGCACTGCCCGGAGTATTGTAAGACCCATAACTATCCAATGCTATGAAATGAACATTACCATAATTGGCCGAGTAGTATTTTTCAGTGCCGGATGCAGTTGGCAATGCGAATATATCGAAGTACGGGAAGTTGGTTCCTCTCGATGCCGTACTCAGATATCCTGATTGCGCATAATCATGATTTCCCAGAGCAGGAAATACGGGTATGTTTCTAAACTGAGAAGGATAAACATCGAAAACCCTGTTCTGATATTGCTGATCTGTTCCATTGGAATAAGCATTATCTCCCAGCCATAACCAGCCATTAATTTTTTGTCCGGCTGCATAATTCGCAAATGAATTCCGAACCGCAAACTGATCATTCGAACCGGTGCCAAAATCACCGGTCACCCAGAACTTCATTGGCACAGTATCATTATTTACCGGCGCGGTATAAAAATAATTCTGTGCGGTTGCTTCCAGAGTTGTTCCAATCACACCTACAGAATAGTAGTACTTCGTATTTGGAACAAGATTGGTAAGTGTTATAACGTGATTTGTAGTCAACGCCTGATCGCTGATAGCGTCGGACAATGCAAGAGCAGAAGTCCCAAACCTGACTTCCGAATTGCAGGCTGAATTGGTCGACCATTGTACTGTAATCTTGGTTGACGATGGAACAGTCATAAAGGGTCCGCGCGTTACCTGCAAAGCTCCCGGACTTGCAAGAGTTGTAAACCAGCCGCTTGTCGAATAAATACTTGTATCACCCTGGCAAACAGATTGGACGATGAATTCATAATTAGTTGATGAAAGAAGATTGGATAATGTTATTGAAGTAGAAGAAATAGTTACAGGATTTGAATAATCCTGTCCTGCATTTCTTATTCTGTATCTGAAATTATATTCTGTAGCCCCGGACACTGCATTCCAATATGGAGTCGCGGTTGAATCAGTTAATGTTGTACCGAACATGAGAACATCCGGCACTCCGCAATTTTGGGCGGTGATTTGATTGTTAGAAATCAGGAAAAGAACCACTCTGAATAATAAATTTCTCGTCTTCATTTAATGTCGTTGATTATGATTTCAAATCACGACCATAACGTTGTACAACTTATGAATTTTGAATCCTAATTGATTGTGTTTCATTGCAAAGGTGAAATGCATCTTACAAAATACTTACAGTTTTTCGCAATGAAACTGTAAGTAGTGATCCATTCATGTCTTAAAAAAATGTTCATAAATTTGATTTGGCTGTTTTCTTTCAAATAATATTTCAACTTCGAACATTAAGTGATGTAAGAAATCATCAACTTTCGGGAAAACAAAATTGCAGGAACTCTACGGACCGGCGGAAAATTTTTAGCTGAAAAGATGCCCATTTCTTCTAAAATAAAGCCCGGGAAAATTCCTTTTTCCGGCTAAAGATTCCGCGGACTTATTTTAGGGAACCCCTAAAAAAAATGAGCCGCTTTTTAATCGAAAAAAACATTTTTACAAGTGTTAAAGTTTTGTACTTTAGTCTCCTGATAATTCAAAATTTATGAAAAAATATATTGTTGCTCTAGCCTTGATGGCGTTTGTGATCTCAGCCAATGCTCAGCAGTACAAAATGAAAAGAGATACTTCGCAGGCTAAAAACTGTTACGAGCAGTATTATGAAGCATTTATTACCCGTGGGGCCTTAGACGTACCTGACGGAGAGCATAATGTCGTAGTCTCATTAAGAACCGACACCGGTTGTTTTTGCGGACAGGGAAAGATTACAGTAAAAGACGGTAGAATTATTCCATCTTTATTGGTTAAAAAGGAAGATGGCACCTATGAACCGGCGCGCAGGCAGTTACACCCGAAAATGACACAGGGAAATATAGTTTCTCAAAATCAGGACAGGGTTTATAAAGGAATGTCTCAAACTTTTATGACTTATGACAATGAATTGGCTGATCTATTCTTCATAGATTTTTTGAAACGCAAAGTCGTTCCAAATGCACAAGCACCTTCGCCAGATGAAATTGCAGGTGTTCAGATTGAACTCAATGAAAAAGAAAAAGATATTGTTCAGAAAGCCTATGATGGATTGCAATTTGATAATGCCAAGTCAACAATCAAGCCGTCGTCATATCCTCATTTGAATTTACTTGCGAGTATGCTTATGGAAAAGCCTGATTATAAATTACGTATTAAAGGGTATACGGATAATGTTGGCAACGAGGAATTCAATCTTAAACTTTCAAAAGACAGAGCAGAGTCAGTTAAAAAATATCTTATTAATAAAGGTATGGATGCGACAAAAATTTCTGCTGAAGGTTTTGGTATGCAAAATCCAATTGCAGACAATGCGACTGCAGAAGGACGGGCCAAAAACAGAAGAGTTGAGTTTATTGTAGTACAATAACTAAAATCACAATACAAGACCCTTTCCGGGTTACCTTTTGAAATCAGCGGATTCATTGACTCTTTCCGGAGTTTAAATGAATCCGCTTTTTTTATTCGAACTTCCTGCACAATAATTTAAACCCTGTACCATAAATATTCTGAAGTTCCAGTGACGGGTCAAGTCTGAGAAGCTTTCTTATTCTTGTCATATAGACATCCATGCTTCTCGAAAGAAAATAATCATCTGCTCCCCAAATCTTTATCAGAATGGTTCTTCTTGGAACAATGGCATTCATATTTTCTGCCAGTATTTTTAATATTTCCGCTTCCTTGATATTAACTTTTATCTGCTGATTATTGATAAGGATACAGCGACCAATAAAATTAAAAGAGATTTTCCCTATGGTATATACTTCCTGGGAAATTTCACGTGAATGCATTGTTCGTTTTAGAATTGCGGACATTCTCAGTAAAAGTTCCTTTATACTAAACGGCTTCGTGATATAATCATCGGCGCCTGTCGTAAACCCTTCAATCTTGGCCGACTCGGTTATTTTAGCAGTCAGGTAGACAATCGGTGTTTCATGATCACGCTTCCTTATTTGTTCTGCCACCCAAAATCCATCCTTTCTTGGCATCATGACATCGAGAAGGTACAAATCAATCTTTTCAGAAAGAGAAAGCCTGTAAGCTTCTTCCCCATTGGTAGCATGTATTATTTCATAGCCTGCGAGTTCAAGATTTTCCTTAACGAGAAAAGCGAGATTCTCATCATCTTCTGCAAATAATATTCTTGCCTTCTTATTCATTTTAATTAAATAAGATCCGAAAGCAGCTGCCTTCGCCGTGTTTGCTGGATACAGAAATTTTTCCTCCATGTGCTTCTATAACTTGTTTTACATAATTTAGTCCTAATCCAAATCCGCGTTCATTTTGAATGTTACCATGTTGAGCGCGGTAGAATTTTTCAAATATTCTTTCCAGCTCTTCAGATTTCATACCTATACCATTATCAGAAATTGAAACAACCGGAATTCCGTTCTCCTTTTTTATTTCGATATTAACCCTGCAGGATCCATTACAATATTTAAGCGCGTTTTCAATCAGATTTTCTATTGCACCCGATAAATGTGACCTGTCTCCAATAATCCTCACAGGCTCATCAGGTGGTAAATAAGTAATAACCGCTTTCTTTTGAGTGATTCTCAACGACAACCGCTCAATCGCCGAGGTGATTATCTCACTCAGGTTAATCTCCTCCTGAGACATGTTTACCGTTTCTCCTTCAAAAGCCGAAATCCTTAATATACGGCTGACATTTTCTTTTAATCTCTCCGTTTCTCCACGTAATATCTGTACAGCTCGCTCCGAATAAGAGTCTTTCACTATTTTACCATTTTCCCATAATGTTTCATAGGCTAATGATATGTTCGAAATTGGCGTATTGAATTCATGAGTCAGATTATTAATAAAATCATTCTTCATCTCCGACAACTTCTTCTGCCTGTTAATGGTTCTGATAAAATATATAAATGAGAAAATTAAAATCAAAATTATTCCGACCGACAACAATAAAACCGTGAGTATATTACTCAATATGTAAAGCGATTTATTTTCGGCAAACAAAACTATATCATACTGATACGAAAATAAATCCTCGGGACTAAACCTTGCTCTTACACCGTTTTTAAAATCAAGCGGAAAAGCCAAAGGCATACTTGAATAAACCACTGAATCATTGTTAGACTTCAACAATGCATAAGAATATTTTAATTTTAAATCCATATCACTTAACCTGAGTTTAATTAACGAATCAATCATTAATGTATCATAAAGGCTTAACACAGGTTCGTGATTTTTTATGGCATCTTTAAAATTAGTTTCATTTACATTCTGTCTTAAAATAAACTTGTCGGGGGAGTTTCTCGTTACATCGTACCTGAACTTTAACAATATTTCCGCGGTTACAGGATTGCTGAATTTCAAGTCCTTGTAAACTCTGTTTAACGGACTGTTTTTATATTCTTCCGGCACATTAAAAAACATTGGAAGACTGTCGGGATGAACATTTGAATCCCAAACTTCGTCTTCTCCATGCCATTTGGATTTCATCAGAAAAATCCCCTCGTTCGTATCAATATATGTTTTTGAATAAAGCGCAAAGCAAGTCACAGCATCATTCACTTCGTTCTTAACGTTGAACAGAACTTTTTGAATTTTCTCGTTGAAAACAGTTTCGGCTTCTTTGTAATTCCGCTTTGCCCAATAAACCTGAACACTAATCAACATGATCAACGAAACCGCGACCAGGAGCATTATTGTCCTTTCAAATTTGTTTTTCATTCGGTATAAAAATCGGTTATATAATCAATGGTTTCTCAATTTAAGAATCTTTTAGGATTCTTTACCTGTTGCTTAACATTAATGTCAATAGGGTCTGACTAATTTCGAAAAAAAACACAAGATGAAAAAAACTCTACCCCTCCTGATTATCATGTTCGTGTCAACTTATCATATGGCCATAGCCCAATGGTGTGTGCCGAATACGGTGATTCCCTACAATGCAAATATGCCGGGAATTACCCATTTTGTACTTAATAATATTGACCGGACATCTACAGATCTTGAAAATTACCCAAACAACAGTTATGTAAACACCGGACTTTCGACAGAATTAATGACGGGACAGACTTATTCTGTGAGTATAACATTTACCATAGATCCGCAAATTTGCCCGGATATGAATTTGAGGGTCTGGATCGATTATAACCATGATTACCAGTTAGACGATGTAGGCGAAACAGTCATCAGTGTAAACAATCAGCTTCCCGGAACATATACAGGCTCATTTACAGTACCGTCAAATGTTACATTGGGAAGTACCCGTATGAGAGTTACTGCTAAAATGTCTCCAAATGGCGGTCATACGATGCCCACACCCTGCGATATACCTGCAGATCCATTCGGTTATCACGGAGAAATGGAAGATTACGAGGTCATTTTAAACTCTCCAACAGGCATAGAAAATCCTTCGTTTAATAATTCCTTTCTCTCATATCTCTCCAACGATAAATTGATTTTTAGTTTTACTACTCAGGTAAAATCAAACACTGAAATCAGTTTATATGATATCAGCGGAAAACTAATCAAGAAAGTCATAGACGAAATGGAAATTGCTCCCGGCACCTATAAATTTGACATTAATCCCTCTGAATTAAAAATGGAAAAAGGGGTTTACATAGCTGTTTTAATATCTAATAATGAGAAACAAGTTGTCAGAATTGTTTACCCATAATATTAATCTAAGAACACCTGTTATACTTGCATTTGTAATTTTCACATTCTTATCCTGTGAGTATGAAAACGCTGAATTGAAATTCACCGGTCGAACTGTAAAATACTCGACCGATATTGCACCATTAGTTGCTACCAGATGTGCTATTGCCGGTTGTCACACCACAGGTGCGCCAATCGGCAACTTCACGGAATATCAGGCATTAAAAGAGAGGGTGAATAATGGCAAACTCCAATTAATGGTGTTTGACTTAAAATTAATGCCCCCGGTTGGAGCCTCGTCCCTTACTTTGAATGAATCAGGCAATCTGAAACTCTGGATTGAACAGGGCGCTCTGGAGAATTGATTGAAACTTCTCAGATAGTTTGAGAATTCCTTTAGAAAGTCCGCTTTTTCGCTTTATTTTACATCCCTAAATCAAATTTTAGGAACCGGTTTTTATGATTCAAAGTTCAATCTTTGAGTTACTCAAAAAAGTTGAAATATTTTATGGAATACCTGATGACCTGCTAAGTGTATTAGCGGCTCGTTTGCATATCTCTTCATTTGATGCGAATACTACAATAATTCAGAAAGGTGATCATGGGGATTCCATGTTTATTATCGTTAAAGGAAAAGTAAAAGTGCACGATGGAGATCATGTAGTAGCCGTAACAGAGGCAGGAAATTTTTTCGGAGAGTTTTCGCTTCTTGATGAAGGAACGCGATCAATGTCTGTTACGGCGCTTGAGGAAATATCGATACTTACAATTACCCGGCAACAATTTTATGATCTTCTGCAAAGCCAGCCTGAAGTTGCTAAGAGAATTATCAGCACACTCACAAAAAGACTGAGAAACCAGAATGAATCTATTATTAACCAGTTGAGAACACGAGAAGAGGAACTTACAAGACTGGTTAATGAACGTACCAGGGAATTAAAAATCAGAAATGAAGAAATCACTATAAAGAATCGTGAAATTACTGACAATGTAAATTATGCCAAGAGAATTCAGAATGCGATATTACCTGACCTGAAAACTATTCATGAATCTTTCAATAATTCATTTGTTTTATATCTCCCTAAAGATATCGTCAGCGGAGATTTCTATTCATTTTTCAGAAGAGATAATATCGCAACAATAATCGCGGCAGATTGCACAGGACATGGCGTAACCGGTGCCTTTTTAAGTGTAGTTGGAAACTCATTGTTCACGCAGATTATCAATGAGAAAAAAATATCTGATCCGGGTGAAATACTGGATTCCATTCACGAAGAGATGATCAACACACTGAATCAGCGTAACAGTGATTCGACCGACGGAATGGATGTTGCAATTTGTTCATATGATTGTTCATCCGGAATTTTAAAATACGCAGGTGCCAACAGGCCATTGTGGCTTTTTAGAAATAATGAATTAATTGTTTATAATCCGAATAAATTTCCTGTTGGCGGATTGCAGATTTCACATGAGATGAATTTTACAAGTAATGAAAT
>CAZAON010000059.1:0-1688 GCA_964486655.1 uncultured Flavobacteriales bacterium | reverse complement strand
AAGTTTTATAATGACTCGGGATTTGTAACGGCAGAGTATAATTACAGAGACGGATTGAAGCATGGTTTGCAACGCACTTATTATGATAACGGAATTTTACAGAGTGAGGAAACGGATTCGATGAGTGTAAGAAACGGATTGTTGAAACTTTTTAATGAAGAAGGGAAGATTCAAAAAATCATTCCCTACTCGGCGGGAGTTGAAAACGGATTGGCGAAAGAATTCAGATCTGACAGTACGATTATAACGGTGACAGCATATAAAAACGGATATTTTCAGAAAGAAGAAAAAATTAACCGGGTTGATAAAAAGGGGTTGCGCCAGGGATTATACAGAGAGTATTATTTATCTGACCAGGTGAAAAGCGAAGGAACGTATAAGGATGATCTGAAGGATGGAATATTTAAAGAGTATACGGAGAATGGTGTTGTTATTAAGCGGGAGCAATACAGAAAAGGTGTTCTGCTGATTTTTACGGAATCGGAGAAAGACAAATTCGAAGTTAAACGAAATTATTATCCGACCGGCGCGACAAAAATTGTCGGTACATTTAAAAAAGGAGTGCCCGATGGTGTGTTCCGCCAGTTTGATGAGCAGGGAAATATTGACAGTGCGAAAATTTACGCAGCGGGACGATTGGTTCGTCAGGGTAAGATGGATAATCAGGGTCGTGAACAGGGAGAGTGGAAAGAATTTTATGAAAGCGGAAAGCTTCGTTCGATCGGAATGTATGTTGATGGTAAGAGAGAAGGTGTTTGGAAATTCCTGTATGAGAATGATGCGATGGAACAGACGGGAGCTTATTTAGCGGGCAAACCAAACGGTCCGTGGAAATGGTATTACCCGGGCGGTGAACTGCGGAGAGAAGAAACATATAAGTCGGGAAAAGAAGAGGGGGAGATGAAAGAATATGATGAAGATGGCAAAGTAATGGCAGATGGAAATTATGTTGAAGGAAAGCAGGATGGTCAGTGGAAATACAGAATAGGCGAATATGTAGCACAGGGAGAGTTTATAGAAGGGAAGGAAGATGGAAACTGGAAACAATATTACCTGGACGGACAGCTTGCTTTTGAGGGAGAATTTTTAGAAGGGCAGGAGAATGGCGCGCATAAATATTACTGGCCAAATGGAAGGCTTCGCGAACTTCGCACGTATCGTTTGGGTGAGCCTGATGGTGACTGGAAATTTTATGATGAAAATGGCGCGGAGATTTTGAGAGAGACGTATTCGGTTGGGACGATAAAGAAAGTGGAGGATGAGCCGGCGCCGGAGGGCGAGGCTCCGGGGGAGTGATTATTTTTACTTACACTCAAACTACACTTACACCGACACTTACACTGAATTAATTACGGATTACGGTTGTGAATCGTAATAAGCGCGATGCATATGATTTTAGAGTACACTGTCGGCGCAATCCAAAAAAACATCGCGCAGATCTTCGCAGATTCAGTACGCATAAACTTTTTGAATCGACCCCAATAATTGATCGGTAAAGCTATTTGTTAACTACGTCCGCAGATTGGCGCAGATTCGGGACGCGGGCCTCGAAGAGCCTCATCCTGATTTTGAGTTAGATCATTGTCAGATTCTATAAATTTAGCACGCCGGATCAGCGATTATCTGCGGACGCATTCAAATAAATGTTTAGCAGACGGAATGCTTCCTTTGGTTCGAATAGAAATGTA
>CAZAON010000058.1:0-3229 GCA_964486655.1 uncultured Flavobacteriales bacterium | reverse complement strand
GCGATCAACAAAAAGGCGGTTTTTAAAAACGGGGTGTTGCTAGATCAGCATGTATATTGCAGACTGAAGCAGTGATGTAATTTTTGATTAATTGAATTTTTTTTTTATCTGCATATTATTACTGCTTTTTGACTTTTGAATATTTTATTTTATTATGTTTGTATTTCAAATATTGCGAAAATGAATTCACGTGCTGACAATTTTTGTAGAATGATTTTGGTAGAGACGCCTATGTTCGTTGTGCAGTTTTTTGATTTCAATTTTCCGTCAGGAGTTCAGGAGTTCAGGAGTTCAGGAGTAGAGAAAATAGCTTTCAAGATAGTAAACAATCCTGCTTGTACCACCCGGGTACGTCAGGATTTTTTTTATTTCTATAATCACCTTTCCAGAACCTGTACCCAATGATTAAGAGCATTGCTTTCAGGAGCAGAAAAAATAAAAAGAGCAGGTTTGAAACCGTACTAATACTTACAGAACAAGGATTGGGTTTGGTAGATATCAATCATCCTAGTGCAAAAAGGGTGGAGGACTTTATTGAATTTGTAACGGGACGTCAAAGCCGCAAAAATTCAGAAGTTCAAATTGTATTGGGGCCGCCACATCGAAACAAAAGTAAACGTAAACCGGATTTTCTTTTTTCTCCCGCCCCTGCACTGTTAACATCTTTGGGTCAGCTGAAACTAAAATATGAATCCCTTACAGGGCAGGAAAAAATGGTTTTGAAATATATTTTGAGGAACTTCAAACAGATGGAAATATGCAAAAAGCTCAACATAACATTGAATACCGAGAAAACGCACCGGCGGGTGATACACGAAAAACTGCATTTAAAGTCATTTTCTGAAATTACCGACAGTGAACGAGAGCTGCTTTTGAGATTCACCCATTAAAAATGACCGTTTACATAATCTCACCCCTCTGGGGTGAGGGAAATTGATTTTTGATAGCATTCCTTTGGCGGATTGATAAATAACAAATCCATAACCAAATGAAAACAACAACGAGAAAACAAATTTTATTAATTGTTATGATTGCACTGGCATGCGGGCGTGTTAGCGCGCAAACATTTGAGGTATTAATGACCGGACCGGCAGAGCTGGTAACATGCCAGGAGTCGGGAGATTTTGCTGTGACGATAACAAACAATACAGGTAATACCGCTAATTTTACAGACCTGAGCTTGGTGCTTGAATTTGTTGGAATAGCCAATGCATCGAGCTATGAAGTAATGTCAGTTTCCGGCAGTTGCGGTATATGTACGTTTAACGCAATAAATAATCCGCCACAATGTATTATCAATACCGGGCTTACTTCGTTAGCGAATACAGCAGATGTTTCATTTACATTTAAGTTAAAAGTGCTGTGCGATGCCAAGCCGCAAATAACGGATGGGGGAAGTTTGCTAACTGTAAACCCAAAAGTTATTCTTGCTGACTATATCAGCAGTTCGAATATTGCAGCACTTAATCCATGGACATTTAACTATAACACAGTGCAGCAAGCCGCGCCACCATTTTCAATTTCATTTGCCGTAACATTTCCATTCTTTATACAGCCATCAGCCAATAGCACTTCGCTTCAAGTGAATTATACTGACTGGAGTGCAGGCTCTGGAGTTGTGACACGCACCATAACTTATACGAACTCAGGACCCGCAGGCGGAGATTTTACTGGAGAATTTTTATTTACAGATGCAATGAACTGCACGGAATTGATTTTTACAACTGTAGATATAAGCATAGCCGGAACTGCATTGCCCACATTTAATGTAAATGCTGCTGCGTGCACTTTGAGTTATGTACTTACAGGAGGACAAGCTGTACATACAGGAGAGACGATAACAATAACAGAGCATATACAATTTTTAAATTACCAAGCGGTGTGCTTATTAAGTGCATGTGTGGATGGAGGACATAATACTTTTGCGACCGAGTTTTCGTGGGGCTGTTACGGAACGTTGTGCCGAAGTTTAAATCAGACAGCCACGATTACGAACCAACCCGCACCGGAGGTAACACTTTCGAGAATATTGCCTACAGCCACGGGCGGATTAGTTCCCAATGACGGAGTGTGGGAAACACCCGGCGTTGGCAACACATGGCAATACCGCGTTACCAATACCGGAAGTGATGTAGCGTATTTTTATAACCTGGGAATAAGCAGCCGGTTTGCTGAATCATTTTACTATGTGACTGATCCATCAAAGGTTACATTTACACATTCCGTAAGCGGACTGATAACACCTTATACGACACCGCTGACAGATGCCTTTGCCACTACTCTCTACCCGGGCTGCCTCAACGGATATTTAAGCGGAGGAGATGCACCTATCTCGGAAGCGCATATACCCAACAATATACATCCCACCATTCCTTTTGTTTTGTTGCCGGGAGAGTATATTGATATAACCTATACAACTGACTATTGCTGTCCATCGGATGATAATGGACAGACCGGAGCGTATTCGGTTTTTGACAAGCCGAAATATTTAGACAAATGGCTGGTGTCAGCTTATGTTACCAATGAATGCGGGACCAAATTCGATATGATCAATGCACCCGGAGGCACCGGCGCTGCTCCATTCAATCCGGTTGGCGGAACAACCTTAAATTATTTTGATGATGTTGATCTTTATCTTGACCAGGATTTTTCGCCCACGGTTACTGACATGAGTGCACAAGGTACAGGATGCAGCAGTAACGGAACAAACTGTACCTCATCGGCATCCATATTTACGATACGGAACACGGGGTTTTGTTACGACCAATTTCATTACCCATATTACAAAACATACGATGCGAATATTTTTTCTGCAGGCTATGACCCGGATCCATTACAAATGACAGTAAATGCGAAAGTGAAATTGATTTTCAGAATACAATCCGGATTGGATATACCGGCTACAGCTTTACCATATATGCAAAGTGCTGATCATGCAGTGACGTGGGATCTATGCAGCGATCCGAGTTGTACAACCACAGTTGCACAATGCAGCGCGAATATGCTTGTGTATGAATTTGTATTTGATGCAAGCGATCTTGCAGGAGGTGGTAACTGCCCTCTTACAACTTTCTATGATTTTATGAATGCATCTGAAATTGTTTTTCAACTGGAAGCATGCTGCTGTGGTGCTACGAATCCGACCTACAGCGTGGAAACCTACATCAGCGGCATAGACGGCTGTTACATACCGATGGTGAAACAGGATGGGAATATTTTTATTCATTGC
>CAZAON010000057.1:0-29998 GCA_964486655.1 uncultured Flavobacteriales bacterium | reverse complement strand
TCTAGTCCGTAAAATTTCGCTGATCTTTCAATGTTTATTCCTTCTCGCGATACCCTGTATACAACCTGCACGGTTTTATCTTTGTATGAATTCCAGACAGGATTTTTATTCATGTCTGTTTGATTTGTTTCCCTGTAATTCAACATAAGCGAATCAATGCTATTTGACAATACATTTTCATCAATTTCCAGTTTGAATTTTGTAACCGAACATTCGGAATAAAGATACCATAAATTGCAAACCAGTTTTCGAAGTTGGACAGAAGCCGACAACACTTTAGCCTTGTCAGCTTCATCCAATTGTCTTTCCTTCTTCAGGCTTTCTTTATCGTATATATATAATTTTTCGGTAATTAATGTATGAGAGACGGTTTCCCAATTCTGAATTGCTTTTGATTCCTGGTAAATATATTCATTCAAATATCCCGTTTTGTCATTGAACAAATACCTTATAATACAATTGCTTCCGGCGCTTGTCATAAAATCAACTGACACGGGCTGATTTGTCTGATAATTTATTTCGACAACAAAATAAATATCACTTCTGCTTTTTCCGCGTAAGATAAATTTTCCCTGTCCTGATTCAGTCAAAGCTTCAGGCTTCTTGAAATTTTGTAAAGACAGGACTTCTGAAATTTCTACTTCGCCATCCTGATTTCGGGATGTTGGTACCTGTGCGACAGATACTGAAGCCGGATTTTCAGACGGAGAAATTTTAACATTATAAATTTTTTCCAGATTATATTCCTTTCCTCTGCGCGAACCCGAATAATCCTTAAAATAGAACTCTTCTTTTTTGTTTTCTAAAAGATTATAAAGAACCTGCTCAGGTGTGGTTGCATTCGAATTCACAAACTGAATTAAAATCAACAATGCAGTAAAGAAGAAATTACCTATAGAATAATCTAGCATTAAAATTAATTCATTTCCGGAAAATCAGGTATTAGAATTCGCTTTCTTCTTTCCCCAATTTTCAATTTCATTATTGCTCCATAAGGTCGGAAAAAATTTCCGTTGCTGAAATCTCGGATGGAGATATTTCTTCCATTCGCTTCCTCCTGTGGCCGCCTTCTTTTCGCCCTTGCTGTCTAAATAGTGCTGTGCCGTATGCAAATGCACCATCGGCCATGCTACATTATATAAGTGATCAAACTCCTTTAACTTTTCTTTAAGTTCTTTTGAAAGTTTACCTGCCTTTGCAATAACAATTTCTTCCAGTGTCCGTCCTTTCACTCTTTTTGCCAGTTCGATAAAACCTTCAAGATATTTTTCTTCAAACAATCGAAGTGTCAGTGTCTTCTTGCCGGTTTCTCGATTTAATCCGGCATCCTTCCAATAGATATGTTCGAAGTATTCTTCTACCGAAGGCTTCTTTCCCAACCTCTTCTGTCCTTCTTCGTTTATCAGATTTTCCAGTCTCGTGCAATAAATTTCGATATAGCGAAATTGCGCGCTTTGAAATCCGCTGGCCGGAGTTAATGTGTTTCTAAAAACATTATAATCATCATAACTCATCCCGGATCTCATTACATCAAAAGACGTTATGAGCATCGATGTGTAACGATTCAGTCTGTTGATTTTGTCGACCCAGATCGCATCATTGAATTTCTCATCGAACAATTGCTTTATCTCATGCATCATCATTTTAAGCACCAGTTCGGTAACCTGGTGATACATGATAAATATTTCTTCGTCCTTGAAATTCGTTCTTGGTCTTTGTAACGATAAAAGTGTTTCGACTTCTACATAATCCCAGTAATTAATCGGTTTAGCATGAAGAAGACCTTTGAGATACGTCTCCGTATTTTCTCCCAATTTCTTGTATTTATCGTCTAATTCACTGATGGTTTTTTCCTTACTCATACTATTCTTTTTTCGAACAAGTTTTCACTATCGAAACATACAAAAAAGAGTTTAAAATTCATTATTCGTGGAAGAGTTTAATCTTAGAACAATATTTTTTAGAAGTAATTCTAATATGCGCTCCAGCCTCCATCAACTACTAAGACTTCGGCATTAACGAAACTCGAATCATCGCTTGCCAAAAAAAGTGCTGCATTCGCAATTTCAGAAGGTTCGCCTGTACGCGGATTCATCGCTATTCCCGACATAATTCTGTCATTAACCAGCGAAGTTACCTTGCTCATGTCAATAGTTTCCACGATGCTCGTATTAACCGCTCCGGGTGCTATGGCATTGCAACGTATACCTGATTTCGAATACATGTATCCGGTATTTTTTGTTAATCCGATCAAGGCATGTTTACTCGTCGTATATACGGCCCCCGCAACACCGCCTTTTATTCCGCCGATAGAACTAATATTAATTATGTTTCCTTTCCCTTTTGCCAGAAATATTTTCACCGCACTTCGCATCGCTTTGAACGGTCCTTCGAGATTCACTTTCATAACTTTTTCAAACATGGCATTCTCAACTTCTCCGACAGGCTGAAAATTATCCATGATACCCGCATTATTAACAAGTATATCCAAGGTGCCATATGTTTTTACTGCCGCATCGATCATGTTTTCGATGTCCTGCTCCTTTGCCATATCGGCAATAAGAGTGGTTACGCTTCCGCCCCGGGCTTCTATTTCACTTTTCAGCAATTCAAGTCTTTTTTTATCAACGTCAGTCGCGATTACCCTGCAACCTTCTTCGGTAAATAATTTTGCGATTGCTTTGCCCATGCCCGATCCGGCTCCGGTGACAACTGCAACCTTGTTTTCCAATTTTTTCATTTGTGATTTAGCTTAAAAAAGCAAAGGTATCAGACGGATAAGATTATCCATATGACATATGCTACCCGTCGAATTGCTCTATATCAGCTAATTTATTTCTTCTTGAACAAATGTCCGCCAAAAACGATTATTCCCAATGCAAAAGAAATGTAGGTATTTACATAGGCAAGAGGAATTGCGATTATCAACCCCACTATTCCAAGAGTTGAATACAGAGCATTAAATCTATTTTCCGAATAAAACTCTTTAGGCAAAAGTCCTTTCCACCCTGCATACCAATAGAGAAAAGCAAAAGATAAATTCATAAAAACATAATTCACAAATAATAATACTACTGCGAATGAATCTTCCGGGTTATGACCTGCAAATGCGGTTGTAAATGGAATTAGAGACAACGACAAAATAAAGAGCATATTCAATAAAATATATCTCTTATTAATTTTTATCAGATTAAGAACCAGAATATTGTGATCAAGCCAGATTCCTACGATCAATAAAAAAGATCCGATATAGCTAATAAATGATGGGAGCAATGATAATAACTGTTGCTTAGTAGTTATCGTCCCCGAATGATCAGATTCAGGAACTTTCAATTCCAATACTAGTATGGTCAGAATAATGGCAATTACCGCGTCAACAAATGTTTCAAATCTTCTTTTGTCGTATTCGTAGTTTACCATTTTTTAAAATTTTATGCGTTTAAATTATTCATTAATCAATTGTGGCAATAACTTTTAATTCAATAGCAATAGGCGTTGGAAGACAGTTGATCTCGAGAGTAGTTCTGCATGGTAAATTATCCTTAAAGTACTCGGCCCATATTTTATTATATATCGGGAAATCATCTTTCATATTCGTAAGAAATACCGTTACGTCAACAATTTTCTCCCAGCTGCTTCCGGCATCCTCAAGTATATATTTTATGTTGCGAAAAACAGAATGACATTGTTCAGCAATATCGTAACTCACGATTTCACCTTTTTCGTTGAGCTCAACTCCAGGTATCTTTTTTGTTCCTCTCTCTCTCGGACCAACTCCTGATAAAAAAAGGAGATTACCGACTTTGCGTGCATGAGGATATAAGCCAACCGGCTCGGGGGCTTTGGATGAATTGATCTTGTCTTGCATAACTCTTGATTAAGAACTCAAAGCTATAAAAAGCTTTAATATGAAATAACAATTATACGATCTCTTTCAATATTGATCGCACTTCATTAACATAGTTTCCACCGAATAAATTTACATGCACGAGCAAGGGGTATAAATTGTGAATCATGACCCGGTCTTCAAATCCGGGAGCCATCGGAAATTCCGCCTGATAAACTTCATAAAATTCTTCCGAAAATCCGCCAAACAATTTTGTCATCGCCAGATCCATTTCCCTGTGCCCAAAATAAATAGCGGGATCAATCAGACATGGATTACCGTTTACATCCGACATAAAATTTCCATTCCAAAGATCACCATGTAAAAGTGATGGAACTTCGACGGGAATCATTTTATCCAGCCCGCTAAACAGTTTTTGAAATTTACTCACATCATTTGTGTTTAGCAGTCCGTACGAAAAGGCCTTTGACATTTGCGGATTCAACCGTTCTTCAATAAAAAAATCGACCCACTTATTTTTCTTTTGATTACTCTGAGGCAAAGATCCTATGTAATTATTTTCCGGATAACCAAAATGATCCGCAGTATTTCTATGAAGTTCCGCCAGGGATTTTCCAAATCTTCTCCAGAAATCAGGAGCCTGATTTCTTTGTTCAATGAATTCAAGAATCAGAAATGCCTGTCCGTCTTCCTCACCTTTTAAAATAACTTTCGGAATGGCAAATGTATTTGTTGAACGTAACATTTCTAATCCGGCCGCTTCTTTATCAAACATCCCCGGAAATTTAAAAGCATCATTCACTTTTAAAAAATAAACACCTGATGTTGTATCAATTTTTGCTGTGAGATTTATGCTGCCACCGGAAACAGGTGACACACGACGTATGTGTAATTTTGATCTTAAATTTTTCCCTAAAAAAATTTCAATGTGCCGGAGAAAAGAGGCTGTGAGCATCAATTTATGTTTTGAAGAAATTTACAAAAATAAATTGAAGTCGCAATTAAGATATAAAAAATCAATTCGAATTTCTCGTCAGAAAAATTCCTTTCTTAAATATCTGGTTGTTTCCATTCAGGTCGTAACCCCGCACCAAAATAATATACATGCCCACGGGCACTTCTTTCCGGTCATCTGCCAAACCATCCCAGAACAAATCTCCATCCAGATTTATTGTCTGCTGATTTAATACCGTGCGGACTTTAACCCCTCCAACATCATAAACATTCAGCGACAGAACGGAACCGGTTTGCTCACACCGATAGTGCAGGGCTAAAACATCGTTGTACCCATCACCATCCGGAGAAAAAATCTCAGAACTTAATGAAAACCCGCCATCTCCCGAGGCATATCCAATAGACTGGGAATTCAAATAACCCGGTGTTGCAAATCCGGCCGTCGCTGCCGCTGAATGCCAATTATTCTCTTCGTTGTAAAAACTCATGCGCTCCAATGAAACTCCACGTGTTTCTTTTATCAGGGGAAAATGCATGTCATCGTTATATGAAAAAGTTGAGACCATATTCCCCGCATTGTCACTTATTATAACTCCGCCCTCTTCGCTGCTGAAATCAGGCATTGAATGAATATCAGTAAAACAATACTCATCCCTGCATAAATAATATGCCTTTACTTTCTTCTGTTCTTCCGATAATACAAGATATTCTCCAGGAAAAATCAGTTTATGACCCGATGAAATCCTGGCTGTCTCTTTCAATTCTAAAAACAAACTATCTGATTCGGAAACCGTCCAATCCTTGAGATCAATGATCTTTCCGGAATTGTTATATAATTCAACAAAATCATTTCCACCGTCCTGACAATAAAACAATAATTCATTAATAATAATATCACCTTCATTTGCCGGTTGAGGATAACCGAATTTTACGGTTCGAAAGGTTAGCAATGCATTACCGGGACAGTCATGAATTGCATCGGAGGCCTGAATGAAATTAATTCCACCGGGAACTGCAGATATAAATTTTATCACCACTGAGTCTCCATAAAAATTAACAAGCTGAATTGTATTTAGCTGGGTCCCGTCCTGACTGGTAATTTTATAATTCAATAAATCATTCGCATTTTCAGAAACCTCCTCGCTGAACAACACAATCAGCGTAAGGCTGTCAAGTAAATAGACATTCGTAATAAATGGCGAATCACGATCAGCGAAAAAGCCATTCACACTATTAACGGCCGACGGTGTACCATGTAAAGACGAAACGGATGCCCTCCAGTTGCCGGTATTCGTACAAATGAATCCTGCGTCAATCCTCTCCAAACTCCATCCGCCATCGTCTTTACCATAGTCACCATACATTGAAGCGTCATACTTTAATTCGTTTATTATTATTCCGTTTTCATCGACTAATTTTATTTCATCTCCGTCGTTGTTTAAAGATGGAAATGATTCCACGCAATAGGCATTCGAATAACCGGAAAACAGAGATGCATCATCACAATCAAAAAATAAAGCATACTGATGTGGTCCAAGAATGAATGTTGGAATAATTCCATCGGTGCTTCCGTCACTGATCGTCCAGCCTTTTAATTCAATTGCAGTATCAATCCTGTTGTAAATTTCAATGTATTCGGCATAAGGGAGCGGACTAACAGTTGATGGCGTGCAATAAACTTCATTTATTATTATATCATTCGAATTTGCTAGGGAGATAGGAGTATAAATGAATGGAAGTATTAAAGATGATATTTGATTTTGTGAAAGATCCTTTACTCCGCTTACAGTAAGGTTATTATTAAGTCCGCCCTGAAAACGATTTTCGAAGGATAAAATATATGCGAATGCCGCTGTTGAATCAACTGAAATTAAAACCGGTTGTCCAATTCCATGATCAACTGAATAATTACTTAATGTATTTGCCGAATTATCATCAACTCTTTCGGAGAAAACAATTACTATTGAACTATCTGTCGCAGCATGAATAGAATTAATTGAAGGGGGAACAGTATCAAGGATTTCCGGACCAAAATAAAAATCGTCGTAAATAAAATTATCGATGTTGCCGGAGGTATACACGCATTTAACTCCCGCATATGTTAAACCGGAATGAGCAGCATCTGTACCCGAAGCTTCAAGCTGATAATTATTTCCACCCGAATAATCCGCATACATTTTCCAGTTTGCCAGGGAATCACGCAATACTCTGACGCATATTTCGAATGAAGTCGCGATTGCACCGTTTGTTCCCCTGCAAACAGACGTAACGGCAGAGCCATCCTGTCTGAACAACTCGATGGCATCATTTGACAAAGCTTCTCCGAACTGTATAAAATATCCATTTAATGGCTGAGTTAAGTCCGACTGGTCGGAAGAAAGATAAACTCTGCTGTAATTGGAAGTAGAAGGAGAAAAGTCCAGGCTTATGTAAAACGACCATTCGAGGTTTTCATGAGAGTTGAGGTTGACAGGAAGACTCAGAAATGATTCGCCTGCATTCGCCGCATTTAATTGCAACCGATAATCAGCATTAACTGTGAAATTGCCCGTTGTACCCGACCAGGCCGGGTTTCCGGTAAAATCACCGTCAGAAAAGTTGTCTGTCACCTGCGCATTAGTGCTGATAACTATGAGAGAAAAAATATATGTCAGTAACTGCTTCATGAGAAAGATTACATTATTTTCGTGCGACAAAACTAAACCCTGAAAAGTGGATTTGTAACTCCATAAATTCAGGATATTATATTAAACATCATGAAAGTTGCAGTAGTAGGCGCTACGGGTATGGTTGGGCAAGTGATGCTCAAGGTTTTAGAGGAAAGAAATTTTCCTGTTACGGAACTGATTGCAGTGGCGACAGAACGTTCGATTGGAAAAGAAATTTCATTCAGAGGAAAGGCAACAAAGATCATTTCGATGACTGATGCCATCGCGTTAAAACCGCACATCGCGTTGTTTTCTGCCGGCGGGAATACTTCGCTCGAATGGGCGCCGAAATTCGCCGAAGTCGGAACAGTTGTTATTGACAATTCTTCTGCATGGAGAATGGACCCTACGAAAAAATTGGTGGTTCCCGAAATCAATGCCGGGCAATTACTGGCGACCGATAAAATTATCGCCAATCCGAATTGCTCAACAATTCAAATGGTAGTTGCATTGAATCCGCTTCATAAAAAATATAAGATCAAGCGAATTGTTGTTTCAACATATCAGTCTGTTTCCGGAACCGGAAAAAAGGCCGTTGATCAGATGATGAATGAAAGAAAGGGAGTAACGGGCGAAATGGCTTATGCATATCCGATCGATATGAATGTGCTTCCTCAAATCGATGTGTTTCTCGACAATGATTATACGAAGGAAGAAATGAAGATGGTTAATGAAACGAGGAAGATCATCGGCGATGAGAGCATTCGTCTGACTGCTACGACTGTGCGTGTTCCTGTAAAAGGCGGACATAGCGAATCGGTAAATGTGGAGTTCGAAAAAGATTTTACTATTGATGACATCAGAAAAATTCTGAGTGAAACTCCGGGAGTTATATTGATTGACAATCCGGGAAAAAAAGAATATCCCATGCCTCTCTATGCCGAAGGCAAGGACGAGGTTTTTGTGGGCCGCCTTCGCAGAGATGAATCACAGGATCGAACTTTGAATATGTGGATTGTGGCAGACAATTTACGGAAAGGTGCTGCGACGAATGCGGTGCAAATTGCGGAGTATTTGGTTGACAAAAAACTTATTTGATTTTTTTATATTAAAGCTCAATAAAATAAAAAGCCACTTTGAGTTATAAAAAATTTTAGCACTATGTATTATTTTCTGTCACCTCGACTCGGGACCGGCAAATTAACTCCCCGTAATTTGTAATTCGTAATTTGTAATTACTACTTCCTTTCGCTTTGAGAATAAGTAATTAATTTTCATACATCTCCATCTGCAGCCTCGTCTCTTCCAAATCAAGCTCTCTCTCAATCTTACGTAGTATTTCTTCGCTTGCCATACCTTTTCGATGCAACTGGTTGATTTCCTTTCGTTCAATGGCAATTAATTCCAACTGCATTTTCGAAAATTCATTAAATATATTTCCGGAAAGAGTTTTTCCGTTACCAAAATAATTCGCCGGCAATTCTGTTCGCTGCAGTCTGTTGAATTTTACCTCGTACTTGCTCTTGATATTATTCAACAATTCGTCAGGTGCAGTGCTTAGATTTCCTTCGATGTGTGAAATAGCCGCGGACACAACCTGGTTACGAACGATATATTCCTCAGCAACTATTGAATGTGGTTGAATTTTGAGTTTACGAATCATCCACGGAAGAGTCAGCCCGAGAAACACCAGGGTTGAAAGTATTACACAAAAGGTCAGATAAATAATCAGGTTGCGGTGTAAAAAACCGGTGCCATCCTGAAGTGTGAGCGGAATCGCAAGTGCAGCCGCAATGGACACAACTCCCCGCATTCCTGCCCAGCCAAATACAACCATATTTCTCGGGTCAAACGGCTCCTTCCTGATTCTCTTGCTCACCCATCTTGGTATGAGAGCAGCCGGAACAACCCAGATAAATCTCACCAATATGACAACGACGCTAATTACAAAACCGTAAACAAGTAATTCGTTTGTCGAATATCCTGTAATTCCTGCCATCACCTGGCGCAATTGCAAGCCGATTAAAACAAAAATGAGACTGTTCAAAACAAATACAATGACTTCCCAAACGGAAGAGGCCATGATTCTACTCTGATGACTAAACGCTTCGCTTGACCTGAATGATAAAAACAATCCGGCAGAAACAACTGCCAATACTCCTGAAACATGCAAACTTTCGGAAATAAGATATGCGGCAAACGGAGTCAGAAAGGACAGTGTCACTTCTATGATCGGATCACAAATCCAACGCTTATGAACCTGCAGAATTAAATATCCAATTGCAAGACCAATTATAATTCCAGATCCCGCCACGACTAAAAAGTTTAATCCCGCTTCCCATAAAATAAAATTTCCGGCCAGAATAGCAGTGAGTGCATATTTGTAGGCGATCAGTGCGCTTGCATCGTTGACAAGACTTTCCCCTTCGAGAATTGCAATTATTCTCGGACTTAATCCAAGTCCTTTCGTTACTGCAGTTGCAGCGATGGCATCGGGAGGCGAAACAATTGCACCAAGCAGAAATGCATAAGGCCAGTCAAGTCCGGGTATTAGATAATGAGCCGCCACTGCTACTAACACCGTTGTAAAAAAAACCAATCCGATCGAAGCCATACTGATGGGCCTGATTGCACTTTTAAATTCATGCCAGCTTGTATCCCATGCCGCTCCGTATAACAGTGGCGGAAGAAAGATGAGAAATACAACTTCCGGATTCAATGAAACAATCGGCAATCCGGGAATCAGACTTATGGCAAGTCCGGACAACACAAGGGTTATTGGAAACGGGAGCTTGAATTTAGTACTCAGTATTCCCAGAAAAGTAATTCCAAAAAGAAGTATAACAATCAGGCTAACATCTTCCACAGCTCAAAAATACAATTTTACTTAGTGTGAGTAACAAATAAATTTATTAATCACAATCCGCTATACGGATAACCAATTTCATCAAGCTCTAACTTCAATTTTTCAAAATCCGATAATTCCGGATTTATTTCAATCACCATTTCTTTTGTAAGAGAATTGTGATCATAAATTTGTTTAACCCATTTTGTTTTTAATTCCCCGTTGAAATTAGAGTCATAAAAAATTACTTGTGCTTTTCGTCACTTAATAAAATTGATAATACAGATAAACTCTCTGTCCGATCTGCAATTAATTTTACGATACTAATAAAAGGAATAAATAAAATCATTCCCGCAGCACCCCATAAAATTCCTCCCAAAACAATCATCACAATTATTACAAGAGTATTGATTCTTAGCCTTCCTCCTACAGCAATCGGAAAAATAATATATGCCTCTAGTAACTGTACAATCGTAAAAACAACAATCACACCAATCGGATACCAGATGGAATTAAACTCAATCCATGAAACTGTTATTGGCAACAAGGATGCAATCATTATTCCGACATACGGAATAAAAGTCAGAATTGAAGCAATAAAACCAAAAAGTATCGGATGAGGAATTCCAACAATATAAAGTCCGATGCTGTTAAGCGTTCCTACAATCAGATAAACCAGCAACATGCCTTTCATAAAACTATAATAAGCATGAATAGTTTCAACAAGTATTTCGTGGATGATAGTCTTTTTATCGGACGGAAAAAGTCTGTATAATACATTCGTAAGAAGTTTACGATAAAACAAAATGAGTGCCGAGAAAATAAAAATCAACAAAACATAAAAGGCAGATTCCGATAATGAGTATGCAGTATTTTGAAGAAGCTGAATCAACTGTACATTGCCGATACTTTTTTTGATGAAAGCCAACTGACTTTCCGAACTCACTCCAAATTGTTCTGCAATTAATATACTTAGCTTATTGTGCGCTTCAATAATTTTTGCTTTGAATATCTGCCATTCGAATGTGAATTCAATTAGCTGAGAAAAAAGTAAATAAAAGATTGCTCCGATTAAACCTGAAATCAATACAATAGAAAAAACAATTGAAATGCTTTTGTTTACCCCTTTTTTCTCGAGCCACTTACATATTGGATAAAGAATAAAACTGATAAGCGTCGCGAAACTCAACGGAATAAGAAGTGTTCTGCCGAAATATAATATAATGCCCGTTAAAACTATTAATTGAAGTATTTCCAGAACGGAAAATCTTCTTGGCTTTAACGGAATTGGTGTTGTTGGTATTTCCATAGGGATGGATTTATGGTAATAAAGTATTTTCTCAAATATTTATTATAACTCCTCTACTATACGCATATTTTCCTTAATTAATCTCGTCGAAGGATACCATGCCGCAATCAGACCAATCAGACATACGGTAAAAAATACATACACAAAATCAATCAATACCAGTTTCACCGGATATGCATCAATTACAAAAGAACCTGAATCACTTAGCTTTATAAGTTCAAACTTTATTTGCGCAATACAAACCAGTAAACCAATAACAAGTCCGATCACCGCTCCTGAAAGTGTAATAAACATTCCCTCTACCAAAAAAATTCTTCGCAAAAATGAAATTTCAGCTCCCATACTGCGGAATATTGAAATGTCCCGCTTTTTTTCGATGACAAGCATTGTCTGAGAACTAATCACATTGAAAATTGCTATTGTAAGTATGAATGTAAGAATGAGAAATACAGCCCATCTTTCCGACTTCATAATCTTATTAATTAGTTTATGCTGTTCAAACCTGTCTTTTACAATAAAATTATTTCCTGCGATTGACTCAATCTGTGATTTAATTTTACTAACATCTGCTTCGCTATTTATTTTTACTTCTATTGAAGTCAGCATATTTTCATATTCAAAAACTTCGCGCGCGAAACGAATGGGAGCTATCACATACTTTGCATCAAACTCCTGTTGAATTCCAAATACTCCCGAAGGCGAAATAAAACGTCTGTTAAAACTGCCGTCAATGTCATTCATACCGCCTTGTGTCCGGCGCGGTCCGTAAATTTCTACCTGGTTAAAAAAATTATCGGCGTTGATACCGAGATTATATGCCACACCGCTACCAAAAACCGCATAATCTTTTTCGCCTTCCTGTAACAACAATTTCCCATCCAACATCATCGTGTCTAATCCGGTCATTTTTACAAAATCCGGTCCGACACCTTTTAGCTTAATGATATACTGCCTGTCCAGATATTTCGCAAGCGCACTTTCTTCTACAACTTCATTGGCAAACATGACTCCATCGATCTGCCTGATTTTATCCAGATCAATACGATTAGATAAAAATCTTTTCCCTTCGTTCAGTTCAATTTTAAGATCCGGGTCAAACGTATTATACAACCTCAAAATAAGATCTTCGAAGCCATTAAAAACAGAAAGTACAATAATTAAAGCAGCTGTGCCAATCGTTACACCAACGACTGAAATCATCGAAATGACATTGATTGCCCGCTGAGACTTCTTGCTAAAAAAATACCGGAGTGCAATAAAAAAAGGAAGGCCTTTCTTCATGCTGTAAATGTAGCAGGAATTCCATGATTCTAAGATTCCATTCTTTCGGATTCCAAAATTCCAGGTTCCGGACTCCGTTTAAAAAATAAAGGGAAATTTACAATTTGTCATTTTATTTCCAGGCCTTCACTATAAGCCCCGTCCCGGTCTTATGCGTCATCGTCGTATCGAGATAATTCAACAGAAAAGAAATCGGATAAACGATAATATAATATACAGGCAGAATTATAAAAAACAGTTTCGATACGCCAAGCATTTGTATCGGATACTTCATTGACAGTCGCCATGAGATTTTTCCGGGCGAACCGTACTGATATCTTGCTTCAGTTTTGCTGAATCCCGCCGAGCGGAGCTTTTCCTGTATCGCCTCTATGTTATAGCCATCACGAACATGTTCCTCGATGAACGAAGATGCATCATCATCATGAACATCGCTACCTCCCTGATCCGAAGGTGTGGAAATGATCAGCATCGCGCCCGGACGCATTGAAGCATGGAAATTTTTAAACACCTGAACGTCTTCTTCAATATGTTCCATAACATCCACACAAACCACCAGGTCGTATGAATTCTGATTTACATATTTTGTAAGATCTCCAACCTGGAATTTCACATTCGTTGCACCGATTTTCGAAAAGAAGTTATTGCAATCGGCCACCTGCTCATCTTTCACATCTACAGAAGTGATTTTCCAGTTCTTGTTTTTCGTATAAAGCCAGTACGTGTACTGACCAAAGCCGGCGCCTGCATCAAGTATATCGGCATTGTTTCCTTTCTCTCTTATCCATTTTTTCAGCTCTTTATGAACATGCCATGCTCTTAATAATAAGAGATCGAGCAAACCATAAAATAGCTTTCTTAAAAACGGCGTCTTATTGAAGACATTTCCGAGAGATCGTTTTATCGGGTCGTATTGCATGCGGCGGCGAAGATAGGAAAGGATTGGAAATTGACTTGTGCTAAGCGGAGTCGAAGTAAGATTGAAGTCCCGATAGCTACCGGGAGAAGATTTAGGGGCTAACTATTCTTCCGGCTTTTCCTCGTCGTCTTTTGGTTTTGACGGCGCAATATTCTTGAAAAGGGTTTCGATTTTGTCGACATAGTTTAGGGAATCGTCGAGGAAAAATTTCAGTTCGGGAACTATTCGGGCCTGGTGACGGATTTGATTTCCAAACAGTTTCCTGATCTCCTTATTCTTCTTCTCGATCATATCCATTACGGCCTTCGAGTCAGGAGCTCCAAAAATGCTCAGATACACTTTTGCTATGCCCAAATCGGGACTAACCCGTACGTTGGTGACTGTTACAAAGGCCTTTCCAAAGAAATTAAAGCCTTCTTTTTGAAAAAGCTCACCGATTTCCTTCTGAAACAGCCTGTTATACTTTTGCTGACGGGTTGAATCCATGGCGTAAAAATAGTCTTTAGTCTTGAGCCTTTAGCCATTAGATTCGATAAAATTCTGAAAATAATGTTACAATTTAGGCCAAAAAACAATGATTGTTCAATATTTCTAAATTGTTTCCCCTCCTATCTCAAGACAAAAGGCTCAAGACTAAAGACTAATTTCTAAAGACTAAATTAGCGGCGTGAAAAACTACTTCCGCCTCCTTCGTCATGTCGGAGCTTATAAAGGATATGCGGCATTGAATATCTTATTCAATATCCTTTCGGTTGTTTTTTCTCTTTTTTCACTCACAATGGTCGCTCCTTTTCTGAATGTATTGTTCAATCAGTCTACAAACTACAAACAGGAGCCCTTGACACTTTCTGTAAATTCAATCATCAATAATTTCAATTATTACCTGAGCAGTTATATTGAGGCGAATGGAAAACTCGAAGCTTTGCTGATGCTTTCCATTGTTGTCGTTGTTTTATTTTTCTTTAAGAACCTCTTTCGGTACCTCGGAATGTTTTTCATTGCTCCGATCAGAAATGGCGTCGTGAGAGACCTGCGTAATCAGATGTATAATAAAATTCTCTGGCTACCACTTACCTATTTTTCCGAAGAACGCAAAGGTGATTTAATTTCAAGAATGACTTCCGATGTTCAGCAAATTGAGTGGAGCATCATGCAATCGCTCGAAGTAATTTTCCGCGAACCATTTACCGTAATTCTATTTCTAGGCACAATGGTATTTATGAGTCCGCAACTTTCGGTTTTTGTTTTTGTGCTTTTGCCGGTTGCCGGATTAATCATCGGACAAATCGGAAAAAGTCTTCGAAGAACTTCGTCTAAAAGTCAGGCGAAAATGGGAGTGTTGCTTAGTACCATCGAAGAAACCCTTTCCGGACTTCGCATTATTAAAGGCTTTACGGCAGAGACTTTCTTCAAAGAAAAATTCGGCGCAATGAACGACGATTACCGCCGCCTGATGAATAAGCTTTACCGGAAGAGAGATCTTAGCGCTCCATTGAGTGAGTTTTTAGGTGTAATCGTAATGGTAATTGTAATGTATTTCGGCGGTAAACTCGTACTCGGTGCAACCAAAGAACTTGAGCCTTCCACATTTTTCGCATTCATCGCCATATTCTCGCAACTGATTCCACCTGCAAAAGCATTTACCGAAGCTTATACGAATGTACAGCGCGGACTTGCATCTGTCGAACGAATCAATACAATTCTCGACGGAGAAATTACCATTGCCGATAAAGAAAATGCGAAGCCAATCAGCTCATTCAATTCGAAAATTGTATACGAAAATGTTTCTTTCGCCTACTATAAAGGCGGCAGCGGCTGGGCTCTGGATACGATTAACCTGAATATAGAAAAAGGCAAGACCATTGCGTTGGTCGGACAAAGTGGTTCGGGCAAAACAACACTTGCTGATCTTCTGCCAAGATTTTATGATACTGATAAGGGTGGAATATTTATTGACGGTACAAACATCCGGGATTACAAGGTGAAAGATCTCCGCGAATTGATGGGAATCGTCAGCCAGGAAAGTGTGTTATTCAACGATACCGTATTTAACAATATTGCATTCGGATTGAACAATGTGAGCCGTGAAGATGTTATATCTGCTGCAAAGATTGCGAACGCCCATGAGTTCATCACTCTCATGCCCGACGGATATGAAACGAATGTCGGTGACCGTGGTGGAAAGATGAGCGGCGGACAGCGACAGCGCATCAGCATTGCAAGAGCCATTTTAAAGAACCCGCCGATTTTAATTTTAGATGAAGCTACATCTGCTCTTGATACAGAGAGCGAACGATTGGTACAGGATGCGCTAACACAATTAATGAAAAACCGTACGACTTTAGTTATTGCTCACAGACTTTCGACTATTCAACATGCCGATGAGATTATTGTGATGCAGAAAGGGCAAATCATTGAAAGAGGAAAACATAATGATTTACTTTTGAAAGCGGGAGTTTATAAGAGGCTGTATGATTTGCAGTCATTTGTTTAAATTTTGAGGCCTCTTACTTAGGAGGTAATTTTACATTCACATAAATAGGAAAGATAACATTGAGAAATAATGTTATATTGGGGCCTCTGATAAAACAAATGTAAAATTGGAAATTTATGAGAAAATTTAAAAATACAATTGCACTCCTTTTTTTAGCCTTCATATGCAACATTGGAATAAAGGCACAAACATTTAATTGTTTTATAACGAATGACACTTTGCTAAGTCCAAACGTTTATCAATTTGACATATATCTGGATGTTACTGTAGGTGAAATGTATTTCCGAACATTAAGAGTCGGGATACAATTCGATACAACTTTTTTTCCTGCCGGCGCTACAATAACGGGCGCAGTTGTCCCGGGGTCAAGTCAGGTTGTATACTATGCAAATGCAACCCCCAGTATAAATCAAACTTATTCTTGTTTAACAGTGAATCCTAATCTTGGAGCATTTTGTTCAGGTCTTCCTGCAAATTCTAATTCAACACATTTTCAACAGGGTATGGGGCCACGTAGAATTTCAAGTTATCAGATTATCAGTTCATTGCCTTTTAATAACGTTTCACCGAAACCAAGCATGATCCGACCAACAGATACAGTCCCTGATCCTACTATTTCCAGAATGCAAGTAACAGCGTGGAGTCAAACATGTGTAGCTCAGCAAATTTCCAATTCGGGTATTTATACCCATTTCCCTTCTAATACCTTAATAAATCAAATTCATAATATAGGATTGTACGTGCCTGTTTTACCAAATGTAACAGGTCAGGTTTATTATGACGGGAATGCCAATTGTGTGCTTGACACTTTTGAAATGCCTCTGAATAATATAAATGTTTCTTGTCAGCCTGCCGGAAATTATGCAAATACATATTATGATGGAAAATATTATTTCCTTTTACCGGACGGAAGTTATCAATTTCAATGTGGCATTCCCCGCAATTGGATGCTAACATGTGCAGATTCCAGTACAATAGTTACCAATGGCGTTGCCAGCAATAATTGCAATTTTGGACTTACGCGTATCCCGGGATTGAATGATCTTGCAATAAGTTTTGGGCATGCCCCCGTTCGTGCTAACAGAGATATTAATGTACACATAAATTATAAAAATTATGGATCAACAACTTTAGACGGCACAGTCCGATTTGATTTTGATACTTCTTTTACTTTCGTATCATCCACAATAACACCAGACACAATACAGACCAATTCATTATCATGGAATTTTACAAATCTTATTCCTGATGAAAACAGACAAATCATTTTGACTTTACATTCGGGAATGTATCCAACCAATACACCCTTCAGTAATTCTGCTTACATATGGAGCTCTGCAGTGGATGTTTACCTAAATGACAACTCAAGAACATTCAGTAGCGTTTTCAGTGGTTCATTTGATCCTAATGAAAAATATGTTGAACCTAAAGGTCTTGGATCTAATGGCGCTATTACACCTTCAGACACATTACTTAATTATCAGATCGTTTTTCAAAATACGGGAAATGATACTGCATTCTATATTTCTATTGTCGACACACTTGATGAAAATCTTGACCCACTCACTTTACATATCGGAACAGTCAGCATGCCTTATAGTTATACGTTGTCATCAACCGGAATATTAAGATTTATCTTCGACCCATGTGCATTGGTTGATAGTACTACTGATGAACCGAACAGCCATGGCTTCATTAATTACTCAATCGAAACACGGCCCGGTCTGCTTAACGGAACTGTCATTGAAAACGAAGCATATATTTATTTCGATTATAATTTACCAATAAAAACCAATACCACAATTAATACAATTGATTATTTTCTTTCGAGCAAAAATATAGATTCAAATAATGGTATAATCAAAATTTATCCAAATCCAACTGATGGTTACCTTAGATTTGAATTAATTGATAATAAATTTAAAGAAGGAACTGCAATTATTATTGATAATACCGGAAGAGTGCTTCATAAAGAGTTAATTCAAAAATCCTCTGGAGAGATTAATTTGGATAATTATTCAGGCGGAATCTATACTTTTATATTAAATATGGATAACTTTTCAGCGCGTAACAAAATCGTTGTCTACTAAATTAAATTGATCTGTGAGATAATGAGATTGGATTTATTACTGGGATTAATTTGATTGTTGGGATTATGGGATTGGATTTATGGGATTTATTACTGGGATACTGGGATTAATTTGATTTTGGGATTATGGGATTGGATTTTGTGGATTAATTACTGGGATACTGGGATTAATTTGATTTTGGGATTATGGGATTGGATTTGGGGGATTGGATTATGGGATTTATTAACGGGATACTGGGATTTAGATTTTTATAAAGGATTTGATTAATTGAATTATTCCTTTGGAGTTCTACGTGTTAATTTTTTTGTGACCGCCTTTCGAATTACAAAATTGTTTCCGTTTCCCTCTGTTTATTCCGTTTCTCCGTTGTAAAATTTCCTTCTTACATTTCTGTAACTCGAAACCCGAAACTACTTCACTACCGGCAACCCCTTTTTCTTCCACTCAATAATTCCATTCTCTAGGTTGTAAACATTCTTGAATCCTTTTTCGACCATTATCTCTGCAGACATTCCTGATCTGCCACCTGAACGGCAATAGACTTCATAGACAAGTTCTTTATTCAATGTGTCCAGTCCTTTAGAAAAATTCGGGTCGTTGTAATTGATATTAATTGCTCCGGTCAAATGTCCTTCGGCATATTCTTCAGGTGTGCGAACATCAATGAGGATCCCATGTTCGTCTTTCATCATTTTATTGAGTGAATCAGGGCTGACATTAACATAGCCTCCGGATTTCTGCGCACACGATTGCAAAGCAACAATTGAACAGAAGAATAAATAGATTATTGTTTTCATAAAACGTTTTGATTTAATGTTTAGGAGTTGCCCCCGTAATTTGTAATTTGTAATTTGTAATTAATTTACTCCGCCGTTTCCGCCTGCGCTACTTTCTCCGGTCTCATTTGCGGGAAGAACAACACATCCTGAATCGAAGCGGAGTTTGTCATGATCATCGACAACCTGTCGATTCCAATTCCAAGTCCGGCAGTAGGAGGCATTCCAAATTCCAGCGAACGCAGAAAGTCCTCATCCAGCATCATCGCCTCTTCGTCGCCTCGTTTTCCGAGTTCCAATTGCTCCTCGAAACGTTTACGCTGATCGATCGGGTCGTTAAGTTCGGAGAATGCATTGCAAATTTCTTTTCCGTTACAAATCGCTTCGAATCTTTCTACCAGTCCGGCATGTGTTCTGTGTTTTTTCGCAAGCGGACTCATCTCAACCGGATAATCAGTAATGAACGTGGGTTGAATCAAATGTGGTTCACATTTCTCGCCGAATATTTCATCGATCAGTTTACCGCGTCCCATTGACTTATCGACCTGGACACCCAGTTCACGCGCAGTTTTAGCCAGGCCGGCCTCATCCATATTCGAAATATCTATTCCGGTGAAATGTGCAATTGCAGAATACATCGTATATCGTTTCCACGGACGTTTGAAATTAATTTTATGTTCGCCAACAGTTACTTCAGTTGTTCCGTGAATATCAAGCGCGATCCTTTCGACCATTTCTTCTACCAGGTTCATCATCCATTCGTAGTCTTTATATGCGACATACAATTCCATCTGAGTGAACTCGGGATTATGAAAGCGGTCCATTCCTTCATTACGAAAGTCTTTCGCAAACTCATACACGCCATCGAAGCCGCCAACGATAAGTCTTTTCAGATATAATTCATTAGCAATTCGCAAATACAATGTCATGTCAAGCGTATTGTGATGGGTCTTGAACGGACGCGCAGCTGCTCCTCCATATAAAGGCTGAAGAATCGGAGTCTCCACTTCGAGATAGCCTTTATCATTCAGATATTTCCTCATCGAATTTGTAAGTGCGGTACGTTTGAGGAATGCATCCTTAACCTGGGGATTTACGATAAGGTCGACGTAACGCTGACGATATCTCATTTCAGGATCGGTAAATGCATCATGCACATTCCCGTCGGCATCCTTTTTTACGACAGGAAGAGGGCGCAGTGATTTGCTTAACAGTTTGAACTCATTCACATGGATGCTGATCTCACCCATTTTAGTAACAAACACATATCCTTTTACGCCGATAATATCGCCAATGTCGAGGCTTTTCTTAAAAATAAAATCATATTCAACTTTGTCTTCGCTTTTGGAAATATCATCGCGGCGCACATAGATTTGAATACGTCCGACAGAATCCTGTAAAACTGCGAATGAAGCCTTTCCCATATCACGAATGCTCATGATTCTTCCTGCGAAACTCACTTCGGTAAACCGCTGAGGTTCCTTTTCGAAATCGGACAGAATTTCCTGAGAAGAGTGCGTTATTGGCCACATCTCGGCCGGATATGCATCAATTCCACGTTGTTGTAATTCCTCCAGCTTCTGGCGGCGTATTATTTCCTGTTCGTTTAACTCCATAATTGTGTTTGTAAGCGACGCAAAGATAAAAAAATCAGTGCCTTAAAGCTTCCATTTACACATGTTTCCTGCTAAAAAGGACAAGTAAAATGCCTATTTTTGCAGCCTAAAATCAGATCATTATGACAGATATGCACGAATTGGTTAAGAATTTCCCTTTGCAACTTAAAGAAGCTTTGCAAATTGGAGAGCAGGCAAAACTGAATAAACCGGTAAGGCAAATTGAAAATATTGTGATATCCGGACTTGGCGGTTCAGGCATAGGCGGAACCATCGTATCTGAAATAATTGCCAATGAATCTAAAGTTCCCGTTGTTGTTATCAAAGACTATTTCATTCCGGCTTTCGTAAACAAAAACACACTTTTGATCTGTTGTTCCTATTCAGGAAATACAGAGGAAACCATTCAGGCCCTGGAAGACTCGTTGAAAAAAGATGCAATGATTTGCTGTATTACTTCAGGAGGGAAAATTGCAGAGATCGCTAAAACTAAAAATCTAGATTTAATTACTATTCCGGGCGGAATGCCCCCACGCTCCTGCCTTGGATATTCTTTAACACAATTATTTTATGTTTTGAATGGGTATGGAATCATCGGTGATGCATTCAAGAAACAATTGAAAAATTCTATTTCACTTTTAGAAAGTGATTTAAGCGGAATATTATCGGAAGCAAAAAGGCTGACTGATTTTCTTGCGGGAAAAATCCCTGTGATTTATGCAGTTGACGGATACAATGGAGTAGCTACACGTTTCCGCCAGCAGATCAATGAAAATTCCAAAATGCTTTGCTGGCATAACATTCTGCCCGAAATGAATCACAATGAACTGGTAGGATGGGCCGAGAATTATGACAATGTTGCAGTGGTAATACTTCGTAATACGACCGATTATTCACGTACGCAGACACGAATTGAAATCTGCAAGGAAATTTTTCAGAAATACACACATTCAATAACCGAACTCTGGTCGAAGGGAGAATCGCATCTGGAAAAAGCGATGTACCTAATACATGTAACAGATTATGTTTCTGTTATGCTGGCAGCAAAGAAAAATATTGATGCAACGGAAGTAAATGTCATCAATCATTTAAAAGGACAACTTGCTAAAATCTGATTTCACAAATTTGCAACCTGCTGACAATACAATTGTAAAGACAAACGAAGTTCATTTCCGTGACCTTGGCCATATCGATTATGGAGAAGCCTGGGAATATCAGGAAAAATTGTTTGAAGAACTGGTTGCAACAAAACTGTTTAACAGAACGGCTGAAAATATTCGCCAACAAAAGCATTATCTGCTTTTTTGCGAACACCCGCATGTATACACATTAGGTCGCAGTGGTGATGAGAAAAATCTGATCGCGACTGAAAAAGAATTACAGGAACTGCAGGCAACTTTTTACCGGAATAACCGGGGTGGAGATATTACGTATCATGGTCCGGGGCAAATTGTAGGTTACCCTATTCTGGATCTCGATTATTTTTTCACAGACATTCATAAATACCTGAGACTTCTTGAAGAGGCAGTCATTCTTACTCTGAGGCATTACAATATTGAAAGTGGCAGGATTGCCGGATGCACCGGTGTCTGGATTGACTTCGATAAAGGAAGTAAAGCCAGAAAAATATGTGCTCTTGGTGTAAGGTGCTCACGCTGGATTACGATGCATGGGTTCGCTTTTAATATTAATTCCGATCTCTCCTATTTCGATAAAATTATTCCGTGCGGAATAAAAGACAAATCGGTTACCAGTCTCGAAAAAGAATTAGGTAAAAAAGCCGATATCGAAGATGTGAAAGCCATTTTGAAAAATAAAATAGCGGAACTGTTCGGGATGTCTTTCGTATGAAGACTAAAGTTCCGGATTGTTCCGGTTAACCTGTTTCAGGTTCATTAAAATATACAGCGACCATTTAATTAAATGAAAAAGGTTCTTACTATAATTATTGGTATCCTCCTCCTCGCTTTACTTGGATTGTGGATTACCGGGAATGGTTATATTCTTAAAACACTTGTATATAATTATCCGGGTATAGACGATCTCGACATTTTCGAAAAAAGAGAAATACGAAATTCATCTTCTAACGATTGGCCTGTATCGGGTAATTTTAATAAAATTCTTTTGCCTACTGAAACCAACAATCAGAATATTCAGAATGAAACTGTGGCGTTTTTAGTTATTAAAAACGATTCAATAATTTACGAGCAATACTGGGACAACTACAATGATCATTCATTAAGCAACTCTTTTTCCGTATCAAAGAGTATTGTTGGAGTTCTCATGGGAATTGCAGTTAAAGAGAACCTTGTATCGGTGGATGATCCTGTTGGAAAATTTATTCCCGCTTTTGCCAATGCGCCGAATTCAGAATTAAAAGTGAGACACCTGTTAAGCATGAGTTCGGGTCTTAATTGGGACGAATCATACCAGAGCCTGTTTTCAAAAACGACAGAGGCTTATTACGGAACTGATTTATCAAAGCAGGTGGATGAATTAAAAGTCATAGAAACTCCGGGGAAAACATTCAGCTATATGAGCTGCAATACGCTTATACTGGGAATGATTATATCGAAGGCTTCGGGTAAAACCTTGTCGGAATATGCATCGGAAAAATTGTGGAAACCGATTGGCGCGACGAGTGCGGCATATTGGTCGTTAGATCACAATACGGGAACGGAAAAAAGCTACTGCTGTTTTTATTCGAATGCGCGTGACTTTGCCAGAATCGGCAAACTTATGCTTGACAGCGGAAAGTGGAATGGCAATCAGATTATTCCGGCCGACTATTATATCAACTCCATTAATCCGGTCGATTGTACGGATGAAAACGGTAATCCGGTTGATTATTATGGCTGGCAATGGTGGCTGACTGAAATTGACGGAAAAAAAATCATTTACGCAAGAGGCATTTTGGGCCAATACATAATTATGATTCCTCAGGACAAAATTATTATTGTCAGACTCGGCAAAAAACGCGGAGAGAAGAATGAACGAAACCAATACTCCGACATGGTAACATATACTAAAGGTGTACTGAATGTGTTTGGGAATTAATTCGAATGTTTATCGCCCTGTAAAACAATAGGAAAGAGATACTTTTTATATTTTGGCACAGAAGAGATAATCCGGTATTTTTTCTATTCCAAATTGAGAATCTTTCTTATTCTTTTCAATTATATTTGCAGTGATGCTGAAAGATATTCCAAAGTTAGAAGTTGAGAACATAGTTGTCGCCATCATTAGAGAACCCAATGATGAAGGGGAAATGGTGTGGAATGCTTATGTTATTAATTTATATGATCAGGAAATAAGCAATGTGCTTGTGAGCTCAAAGGGTTATGGCAGTTTTGAGGGTCGTGATGTAAAAACATCAGTACTTCGTCACCTGATTGGAAATATTGACTCGAAAGACTATGCGAAGATTGAACCGATAATGGATAATCTGTTCGGATTAAGCAATGAGTTTTGGGTTAGCTTTTATAAAGGGAAGGATATCTATGACAAGAAATATATTTTCCTGCCTGAAACTATTTCTGAAGAAAATTTTACAATGATCCCTGTATTAAACAAAAAGGGAGTGATGATCCGTTAAATTATCCGTGTTAAATAACCCGCATTTATGCGGTTGGAATTCTCTTGTTCTCTCAGGAAGTTTGCATAAAATTTTAATTATTTAACTTTATCTCCATGCTCCAAAACCTTAATCTTCGCAACATACTTTTTCTTGATATTGAAACTGTACCTCAATTCGGAAACTTTCATGAGCTACCTGATCGCTTTAAAGAGCTTTGGGAAAAAAAATATTCCACACTTCGTAAAGATACAGAAGAGCCTCCCGAAAAATCTTATAAGCGCGCCGGGATTTATGCCGAGTTCGGTAAAATCATTTGTATCTCTTGTGGCTATTTTGGAAACGGTAATTCATTTCGAATCAAATCATTTTATGGACACGATGAAAGAGAATTACTAAAGGATTTTGCTTTAATGCTTGACCGCTCGTTTGCCACTCCTGAAAAATTGCTATGTGCTCATAACGGAAAAGAATTCGATTTCCCTTACATCTGCCGGCGCCTGTTAATCAACCAGCTTCCTTTACCGGAAATTTTACAGATCGCCGGTAAAAAACCCTGGGAAATCCAGCACATTGATACCATGGAACTCTGGAAGTTCGGCGATTTTAAATCCTTTACCTCACTAAATCTTCTCGCCGCAATTTTTGATATTCCAACACCTAAAGATGATATCGACGGCAGTATGGTTGGTGATGTATACTGGGAAGAAGAGAATCTCGAAAGAATAGTCTCATACTGCCAGAAAGATGTGCTTACCGTTGCTCAGATACTCAGAAAATTCAGAGGTGAAAAGTTGATCGAAGATTTTAATATTGAGTACGCGGAAGAACTAAAATGAAAATTTATTAAAAAGCTTTCTTTCGCAAAATCTTTCAGATACATTTACCATTGTGCAAACACTTGAAGTTAAAGATCTGCAAATCTCTTTTAATGATGTTATTGCAGTAAATAATATTTCATTTCATTTAACTAAGGGAGAGACGGTAGGAATAGTCGGAGAATCCGGATCCGGTAAAACCGCTACGGCCCTGTCAATTCTCCGGCTTTTATCCCCGGACGCGTTATTAAAAGGCGAAATAAAATATACTCAGCCTGATGGTAATCCCGTAAATCTTTCCTCTTTATCATTAAATGAAATGCGAAATTATCGTGGCAAGCATATCGCCATGATTTTCCAGGAACCGATGACTTCACTTAATCCTGTTCTCACATGTGGCCGCCAGGTTGCGGAAGCATTGCTTACACACAAGAAAGTTAACAGGCTCGAAGCCCGTGAAATGAGCATTGCTCTTTTTGAAAAAGCGAAACTACCTAAACCCGAACAGGTGTTTGACTTATATCCGCATCAATTATCCGGTGGACAAAAACAACGGGTCATGATTGCAATGGCGATCAGTTGCAATCCCGAAATTCTCATTGCAGATGAACCTACTACCGCACTTGATGTGACTGTACAGTCAACCATACTTTCTTTATTAGATTCATTGCGGAAAGAAAATAATATGGGTATGCTTTTCATCTCGCATGATCTTGGTGTCGTTGCTGAAATTGCCGATCGCGTACTTGTCATGTATAAAGGCAGGATTGTAGAAGAGGGTTCAGTAATTGATATTTTCTCGAACCCGCAACATCCTTATACAAAAGGGCTCATCGCTTGTCGTCCTCCGCTAAATAAACGAGTCAGAATTTTACCAACTATTCATGATTTTATGAAAGAGGAACAAGGTAAAATGGTTGAAATTATTCCGGCCATTGATCAAAAAGAAAATGTTGTTCCCGAACATGAAATTTTTGAATCTCGAAAAATTATTTACGCCTCCCCTCCTGTCCTGCAGGTTAAAAATATTAAGGTGCAATTTCCGGTATCGAAAGGTGTTTTTGGAAAAACAATTGAATTCATTAATGCTGTTGATGATGTTTCTTTTGATGTTTATCAGGGAGAAACACTCGGACTAGTAGGTGAGTCGGGCAGTGGCAAGACAACTCTGGGCCGAACCATAATATGTCTTACAGAACCTTCGGAGGGTAAAATTCTTTTTAAGGGAAAAGATCTTTTAACCCTTAACAGAAAAGAAATTCGTGAGATGCGAAAGAACATTCAAATTATTTTTCAGGATCCATACTCTTCACTAAACCCAAGAATGAAAGCCGGAGATGCGATTCTCGAACCACTGGAAGTTCATAATTTGCACAGTGGAAAGAGAAAAGAAAGAGTTTATGAGTTGTTGGAAATGGTACATTTAAGTCCGGACCATTTCAACCGTTTCCCTCATGAGTTAAGCTCAGGGCAGCGACAAAGGGTGTATATAGCAAGAGCATTATCAATTGAGCCTGAATTTTTAATTTGCGATGAATGTGTTTCGGCTCTGGATGTTTCTGTTCAGGCCCAAATACTTAATCTTTTGAATAAATTAAAACGCGAGCTCAACTTCACATGTATTTTCATTTCACATGACCTTTCCGTTGTTAAGTTTATGTCGGACCGAATGATTGTATTGAACAAGGGAAAAATTGAAGAGACCGGTGAACCCGAAACGCTTTACAAATCTCCGTTATCAAATTACACTAAGAAACTTATTGATGCAATTCCTTTAAAAAATCAAGTATTTGTAAACCTGCAGGAATAAGTATTAGATTCTCGATCTTAAATACTCAAAAAAATTCTGTGTATTTAATTACCTTACGACCGATTTTTCGAAATAAAATATGTCAAAACCCTGGGCGCTAGTAATTCCGATGGCTAATGAAGAAGCTGAATTTCAGGTGTTCATAGATGCTCTGAAGAAAGAATTAAGTCTGCTTCCACCCGGAATGGTTTTTTTAGTGGTTGATAATGTCTCAAAGGATCGCACTTTAGAATTATGTCAGCAACTTAGCAAGTCTGATCCCGAATTTCACACTGTATGGGCTCCTGAGAATAAGAATGTTGTAGACGCATATATCAGGGGATATAAAGAAGCATTAAAAACAAATGCCGAGTTTATCATAGAAATGGATGCCGGTCTCTCTCACGATCCCGCATCACTCGGAGAGTTCTTAAAGTATCTGAATGAAGGATACGAATGTGTATATGGCAGTCGTTTTATTTCAGGCGGTTCAATGGGCGATTCTCCCCCAAGACGGCAGGCTCTTTCAAAAGCGGGGACCTTGCTTTCGAACATTTTGCTGGGGTCGAAACTAAAGGATATGACTTCCGGGTATCAGGGCTTTCATCGTAAAATTGTGGAAGCCTTTACCAGCTATCAATTACAATCAAAAGCGCATTTTTATCAGACTGAAATCCGTTATCTTTTAAGACACTATAAATCAAAGGAAATACCCATCCATTATAAGGCTCCTTCTCCCAGAGTTTCCAAAAAGGCTATTCTTAATTCTGTAGGAACATTACTACATTACTTTGTTCGTAGAATTACTTTCAGGGCTGAATCATTATGAGTAAAAAGTTATTTTTACAGCTTTATTAATATATGTCCAAAGCTTCGGTTATTATTACTTCTATTTCGGCGCCTAATGAGGTAATGAAATCTATTGCTGTTGATGCTATTAAAAATAATGTTGAATTTATTGTAATAGGTGACTCAAAATCACCTTCCGATTTCTTCATAGAAGGTTGTCGCTTTTATTCAATAGATGAACAATTAAGCCTTCCTTTTACACTCGTCAAATTACTTCCTCAGAAACATTATTCTCGTAAAAATATTGGCTACCTGTTATCAAAAAATCAGGATGTCATAATTGAAACGGATGATGATAATTTTCCCAGAAGTGAATTTTGGTTAACAAGAAAAAAAGAAATTTCCGCTTCAATAGTCGAAAACAATGGCTGGACAAATGCTTATAAATATTTTTCGGAAGATAATATCTGGCCAAGAGGATTTCCACTCGAATTAATTTTAACGGAAAATACTAAATCGTCACTTAATACCGCAACCATTTACTGCCCGATTCAACAAGGTTTGGCCGATGAAAATCCCGATGTTGATGCCGTATACAGAATGAATCGAAAACTTCCCGTTTCATTTCTTAAGAAAAACCCTGTTGCATTAGGTATCAATTCCTGGTGCCCTTTCAACAGTCAGAATACTACCTGGTTTAAAGAAGCTTTCCCCTTGCTTTACCTTCCTTCCTATTGTTCGTTTCGGATGACTGATATATGGAGAAGTTTTATCGCGCAAAGAATAGCATGGACCTGTGGCTGGCCTGTTTTATTTCACAATGCAACTGTGTGGCAGGAAAGAAATGAACACAATCTCCTGAAAGATTTCGAAGAAGAGATTCCCGGTTATCTGAACAATGCGAAAATTTGTGAGATGCTGGAAAATTTAGATTTAAAATCCGGCATAGAAAATATCCATGAAAATCTATTCCGTTGCTACATTGCTATGACTGAAAAGAATTATATTGGCAAAAATGAAATGCCATTAGTTGAAGGCTGGATTAAGGATATACATTAGTGGTTCCATAAAATGAATTCTATATTAATTCTATGGGTTAACCTGTACATATGATATTTAGCAGCAGTCTGTTTATTTTTCTTTTTCTACCAGTTTTCCTGCTTGTATATTACTTGTCAGGTAAAAATTATAAGAATCCAATTATTGTAATCTTCAGCATTCTATTCTATGCCTGGGGTGCTCCGAAATTTGTTTTTGTAATTCTGCTTTCAATAATTGTTGATTTCTATTTAAGTCATCTCATTTATAATTCTGAAGGGAATCGAAGGAAAACACTTCTGGTATTTTCGGTTTGTCTAAATGTAAGCGTTTTACTTTATTTTAAATATGCGAATTTTTTCGTTGAAAATTTAAATCAAGTTTTAAGTTCGCTTGGAGCAACCAATTTAAAATGGACATCTATTGCATTGCCGATTGGGATTTCATTCTTTACATTTCATGAGTTAAGTTATATAATTGATGTTTATCGGGGAGTAAATAAGCCGATGAAACGGATAACCGATTATGCCGTTTATATACTCCTGTTTCCTCAACTCATTGCAGGTCCGATAATCAGATATAAAGAAATTGCAAACCAAATCATTGACCGTTCCCATCAGGAAACAATTGACAATAAACTTTCCGGTTTTTTCAGGTTTGTTATCGGCCTATCAAAAAAAGTGCTAATTGCAAACGTATTGGGTGAGCAGGCTGATATAATTTTCGCCTTACCTTCTGATCAGCTTACAACATCATTAGCGTGGCTCGGAATAATAAGCTATTCATTCCAGATATATTTTGACTTTTCCGGTTATTCCGACATGGCAATCGGTTTGGCCAGAATGTTAGGTTTGCTGTTTCCGGAAAACTTTGACAACCCCTATATTTCAGGGAGTATTACAGAATTCTGGAGACGTTGGCATATAAGTCTGGGCAGATGGATGCGTGACTATCTGTATATTCCCTTAGGCGGAAATCAGGTCGATAAAAAATGGAAGGCCTATAGAAATCTTTGGGTTGTATTTTTAATATCCGGACTCTGGCATGGGGCAGCCTGGACTTTCATTATCTGGGGAGCGTTTCACGGCGTTTTCTTAATAGCCGACCGTTTATTCCTTTTAAATTTTACACAGAAAATCGGTAAAGTGCCGTCGATGATTCTTACCTACATTATTGTTTTAACAGGCTGGGTGTTTTTCAGATCCGACAGC
>CAZAON010000056.1:0-4008 GCA_964486655.1 uncultured Flavobacteriales bacterium | reverse complement strand
AGGTTTTTTTGTAATTAAAACAAAAGAAAGAAAAAATGAAAGAAAGATTGCCGAAAGATATAGCATAATTACATCTTGAATTTATTCAGATTGCTATTGAAGCATCAAAGATAATCAATCACCCTGCTCATAATAAGTAACTTTTGATTTTTATGAATTTTATATTTTTTAATCCAGTTACCTTCTTTATCATAATCATATTCATACACCTTTTTAAATTGAACATAGTCTTTTGGCAGTTTTTTAACCTGACCTATTGGGAAAAGCTGTTTTTGCGAATTTTCCTGATCCCCTCTATATTCTTCTATAACATCATTTTTTTCATTGTAAGCAGAAACCTCATCATAGTAAGAAGTTTTAATGTCCAGACTTTGCTGAGCATATATGTATGATGAAAGGAACAAAAACGCAAACATAAAGTTAATGTTCCCTGATAATTTCATCATGCAAAATGTTTATTCCTTAACTAACAATTTTTGAACAGTACCTGTACATATGTAATACAAACCATTCTCAAATTCTGAAAGGTCAATGATGTTGGAATTAAAATATTCTCCTTTTAAAACAATTGCACCTAATGAATTATAAATTCTGATTTCATGACTCATTTGATCATTAAACTTTACGGTAATTATATCATTAGCCGGATTGGGATAGACTGAAAAAAATGCTTCACTTTCAATCCCGGCTATACCTGTTGTGGTTTGGCCGCATAACCACTGACTGTGATCAAGTCCGCTCGTTATCTGCCATGACTGGAAATCAGCAAACGACTCGCTAAGTGTTGCCCATTTTAGTTGAGTATTGGGAATCATATTTAATGAGTCAATTACTTTGGAAATTTTTTGAAAGAACATCGGACCGTATTCTCTTTGGTTAGTCATGATACGGGTAACATAAAATTTGTTACCCGGCCACAATCCATTTTGAATACTGTCTACCTGTCCCTGAATCAGATCAATGATAGCCTGTTCATCGGCCATTGAATCAAGAACGGGAGCACAACCTGTTCCGATGCACCATAAATTTCGGGCCGGATTGTGAGAATAAAAATTAGTAGTTGTATCCGGTTTAAAAATTCCAAATTCATTTAAGTCGTTGCAATGCGGCGCTAAGCTTCCGGCTCCTGAAAGCAGATTGAATTTGATTTTATTACCGTAATATGATCCTGTGATTGTATCGGTATACTGCCACCAGTCAATGAGTGTGCTGCTGGCCGGGGGACAGACATAATAGATGAAGCCGCCAACGGTTTTTGTCGGATTGCCTCCGAGGGAATCGAGCAGGTACCACTGATCGGCAATGTTTCTGCCCGGGAAATTCTTACTTCTGGGATCTGTTTCAATGTTATCGGAATATGGTATTCCCGCTAAGGTTTTAAAAACGTTTGTACCTGTATTTATTTCATCTTGTCTCGCACCGAGTACAAATCCATCCGAAGTCTGTAAGTTCCATTTTACATTTTTACTGTCTACGATGCCGGCCAACTGCAGAATGTTATTTTTGGCCTGCTGATACCGTAATGAAATCTGAAGACTGTCAGATGGTTCATTGTGCGAAACAATTTGAAGATAAAGTTTGGGAGGTTGGCAAATGCCTGTTAATGCAAGTAGAAGCAGAGCAGTGGACAGAATAGCCTTTTTCATTTTGATTATTTTTGGTTAGATCAGTACCTCTTTTTCTGAATACTTTAAATCTAATTTATTTACGTGAATTATATGATTATTGATATGCAACATTTGTATTAGAGCCCATCCTAAAATAATTATGCCTGCGAAACATAACACGGTATATTCCCAGCTTAATTGAATTTTAATTGGTCCGATTAATTTAGCCCCAACAATTCGACCGAGATTCCCAATCGTCATGTAAATGGTAAACTGGCTGGCCGAAACTTTTTTCCAGCAACATTGCATGGCAATTGCAAATATACCAATACAGGTAAATACATAAAGCAGCTGATATGTGATCATAAATGACACAACAATCCAGGGCGATGTCCAGTATGATTTTAGAAATACAAAGAAAGCTGTTAGAGAAATAAGAAGAAGAAAATAAATGTTCATCATTCTTATTTTGCCGAATTTATCGATTAAGATTCCGCCAATGAGCATGCCTCCGATTCCACCGATCAGACTGGCAGTTGCAAAGTAATGCGAATACGCCTGGTCTGTCCATTTTAGCGCCTGTACGGTGAAAATGGGTAATAATGTTGCTATGTAATTGAATGCTCCCTGTGAGATGAATAAAATTATTGCAAGCAATAAACTGTTTCGCAAAGTGAATACGCGGTATAATGATTTAAATATAATGGCCCATCCTGTAAGTTGCATTTTTTTAGTTTCATGCGATGCTTCGCCGGCAGTCCAGGGCAGAAATTTTTCTCCGGGTCTTTCTCTAAGGAACAACGGAACAAGCATTATGAGTCCGACTAAAACCGATAAAGTTAATATTGCTGTTTGATAGTCATATTTATTAAGAAGCCAGCTTCCCAAAGCCAGTGAAGCTGAAGTACCAATAATCTTAGCACCCCACATAAGTCCGTTAGCTCTTGCCTGTTGGTTTACCGGAACAATGTCAATCGCCATTCCATCGGTAGCCACATCCTGAAATGAACCGAAGAAACCGACAACAAATCCGGCCATCATAAACATATTCAGATTATTCAACGGGTCGGGAACAAAGGCCATGGCAATGAAGCTTAGAATTAATCCCAATTGTCCGATCAAAACCCATGGTCTTCTTCTTCCCATCGGTAAAAATGTGAACCTGTCCATTAACGGAGCAACAACAAATTTAAAACTCCATGGTAATCCGACTGCTGCAACGAAACTTCCTATTTCTCCGGGCGACTTTCCGTTCATTGCCATCCATGCCGGGATTCCAAAAAACGCCATTCCTTCAGGTATGCCTTGTGCTACATATAAAGCTATGAAATTGAAATAACGAAGAAATGTATTTTCAGAAAGTACGGGTATGTTATTTCTCATAGAGGATTGTCTGCTGCCTTAACAATTTATTTGCAGGAAAAAATTGTTCGGATTAATTTTTAGCATGGTGAATTTTAATTCCAAACATCAGTTGATATTTGATTTGATTTTACTTTTTTCAAATATAGACAAATCCCACAGAAATAAAACCCGGATGCAGTAGTGTTTATGTATCAGTATAAATACAGCAGCTCAAGACTATGCCGGGGTGAATAATTTTCTATTCGACAAGCAAATGCCTGTGTCAGGACTTAATAAATTTTCTTAGGGATGTTTTCCCGCTTTGGTCTGTAATCCGGATAAAATAAATACCATTGGAAAAGCCGGAGCAATCTAATATAAGAGATTCTGTTTTAGATTTTTCAGTAAATAAACTTCGGCCGCATGACACAAATTTGTTGCAACTACAAATAATATTCCCTGTAAATCATATCGAGTTCCATTCACCGAATCCCGATAAGTCCATGTAGCGCCCATGGCACTTTGCGGATTACCGGATATAGTTAATCCCGGAACTTGAGCAAAAGTATTTATCATCCATATCGTTAAAACAATAAAAGCTGTGATAAATACTTTACTCATTGGTTTTTTAATTTAAGCCTCCTCTGTGTATTTTTTGAAATTGTTGAGAATAGCCTGCCATCCTCCGCGTTGCATTTCAACGGGATTTACACTTTCCGCATCGAATGTCTCTGACACTTTCGTTTCATTACCGGAAGAGGTGAATGTAATGGCAACTTTTCTTCCGTCACCCATTGTATAAGAGATAAATTTATTGAGTGTAACTACATCGTAAATACCACCAAAGTCAAAGCCCATACTACCATCTTTTGCCTCCATACGTGTAAGGAATTTTCCGCCTGCCTTAAGATCGTTTTCCGCTTTCGGTGCATGCCAGTCGTCAGAGGCATTGCACCATTTCGTAATATGTTCGGGAGCTGACCAGCAATTCCAGACTTTATCAATTGGAGCCTTTATAACGGCCTCAACCGTTACTTTTGTTTTTTGAGATGTTTCC
>CAZAON010000055.1:0-1678 GCA_964486655.1 uncultured Flavobacteriales bacterium | reverse complement strand
AGCAGTTTCGGAATTCACATAGGAGCGAAACTTGCTTTCTGAAGCTATAAATAAAAAATCAGGTCTAAGACTTCTATCAAAGGCTGCCTCATCCAGGCAGCTTTTTTTATATCAATCGTCCGTTTCTAATTTCTATTTTCGCAATCCAATTTCTGAACCATGCTCCGATGGGCACTTCATCATTTGCAAGGGCATTATACGCTTCTTTCAGCTTCTTCAGGCATGCAGTATTCATCTGTGCTGAAATCCCTGGCATAGGAAATTAAATCACTTTCGTTTCCGGAAAAGGATTTTAATATACCTTGTTTCACAGGCTTTGCTATCTTGCATTAAAAACAAGAATACTACCCAATGAGAACGGTTAAGTCAATCTTCTTATTTTCTATACTTAGTTTCAACTTTCACTTTATATCTGCCCAGTCACTTACAACAACCGGATCTGCAGAATTTGGCGGTGACTTTTCTTTTTCATTTCAGAAAACTTCTGGCGAGGCAAACTTATCATTCTCTACGTTTTCTTTTAAGGCTTATGCAGGCATGATGGTACTACCCGGTTTTGAGATGGGATTGAGCCCTGCTGTATCCGGATATTCCGCATCAGATTTTTCATTAACCCAATTTAGCATATACCTGATGCCTTCTTATAATTTCAACCTGAAATCTAATGTGTATCCGTATCTTGAACTTTTAGCCGGTTTTGGATTGGCTGATGACGAAAGTAACCCTGCTACAATCTCGGGATTGGGTGGAGATGCCGGAATAAAAGTAAAGCTTAAAGAGAATGGCTTATTGCTGGTAAAGGTTGAATACTTACGCCAGTTCTTTAAATACCTCGATGAATCTGATAAATACCATAATGTTCCGAAGGATTTTAATTTTGATGCAATCACATTTGGAGTCGGCTTCAGGTTTTTAATTATTCATCAACAAAAGAAACAATAGCAGTATTTACCTGTACCAGCCGCAGAATATTTTTAATTTCGCACGCTAATAAAAAAATCATGCTCCGTACACACACCTGTGGTGAACTCACAATAAATGATGCCGGTAAAAAAGTAGCACTTTGCGGATGGCTCCAGCGTTCCCGCGATCTGGGAGGAATGACCTTCACAGATCTCCGCGACCGTTACGGAATTACACAACTGGTGTTTAACATGGACAGCAACGCTGCTTTGTGTGAACAGGCGCGCAAACTGGGCCGCGAATTCGTTATTAAAGTCTCCGGACTGGTTGCCGAACGCAGTAATAAAAATGCGAAGATGGCGACCGGTGATATTGAAATCAACGTGGAGCAACTTGAAGTGCTCAATACATCCCTTCTGCCTCCATTCACAATTGAGGAGAATACTGACGGCGGTGACGAGATCAGGATGAAATACAGATACCTCGACATCAGAAGAAATCCCGTAAAGGAATCTTTACTCCTGCGCGCCAAAGTAGCTGCTGAAACACGCAACTACTTGTACAATGAGAATTTTTGTGAAATTGAAACGCCTGTATTGATCAAATCAACTCCGGAAGGAGCACGCGATTTCGTTGTTCCGTCACGAATGAACCAGGGAGAATTTTATGCTTTGCCTCAGTCACCACAAACATTTAAGCAACTGCTCATGGTTGCCGGTATGGACCGTTATTACCAGATCGTAAAATGCTTTCGCGATGAAGACCTTCGTGCAGA
>CAZAON010000054.1:0-22202 GCA_964486655.1 uncultured Flavobacteriales bacterium | reverse complement strand
TGCCAACTTACCCATGAAAATTGCTGAAGGAAAAATATTTTCAATATACAAAAACCTCTCATTTAAAATTTCCCTGCATTTCGCAGCACCATCCCCAAAGTAGATTATTTTACTATCAACGTTTTCAAAAAAACTATCATCAATTACTATTGCGGAAGGAGGAAAAATTAAATTAAGTTCCGAATCATACAATGCACAGTACACTTCCATTCGTCTTGCGTCGATCATCGGACAAAACAGTGCATTCGCAATACCGGTTTTGTTTTCAGAAATACATCTTGCCGCCATAATCTCCAGAGTTGAAACAGAGATGAGAGGGAGTCCGGTTGCATAGCACAATCCTTTGGCGATACTCATGCCAATACGCAAACCGGTATATGAACCCGGTCCTTTACTGATTGCAATTGCTGATAAATCTTTGACAGAAATATTCGCTTCGGATAAAACTTCTTCGATAAATACCGTGAGCATCTCTGAATGACGAAAACCTTCATTAATTTCTCTTGAGGAAATCAATTTCTCTCCATCGAAAATAGCGACAGAACATACAGTAGTAGCGGTTTCGAGGCAAAGAATTTTACTCATGATTTTATTTTCCCGGACCTCTCGAATAGAGTTTGCTCTTTTCAACACGTTCGATCAGATCGCCGTCCTTTAAAACACGAGAGATGAGATTATACGGAGCCGCTACAACTTCTTGTCCGGCCGATAAACCGGAAATAATTTGAATATAGGTGTTGTCCTGAATTCCGGTTTTCACAGGAGTAAGTTTGACCTTTTCGCCATCAACAACAAAAACACATTCGATTTCATGTTTCTCAACAGACGAAGAAGTCTCTTTACTATCGGTAACTTTAACCTCATCATCGTCACCAAATGACATATTCTCGTCCTTTTTCATCACATCTTTATCAGATGTATCTCGTGTAGTCACGGCCTGTATCGGTACTGTTACAACATCATTGACACGCTTTGTCCTTATATCAACAGTAGCAGACATGCCCGGATGAAAGACCTGCTTTTCAGGATGATCAGCATCTAAAATGTTATTATATGATTCACGCAAAATTCGAACTTTCACCGTGAAATTCGTTACCTGATCAACTGAGATTCCCTGAATATTGGCCGAACTGGCAACTTCTGTAACAATACCGGTAAATTTTTTACCCAGATAAGCATCAACTTCAATGCTTGCCGTATCGCCTTCGTGAACACGAACAATATCATTTTCATTTACATCGACACTAACTTCCATCTCATTCAGATTTGCAAGAACCAGTAATTCCGTTCCTGCAAATTGTGATGTTCCAACCACACGTTCTCCTTTTTCCACATTCAATTTGGAAATTGTTCCGTCTACCGGAGCAAAAATGGATGTCTTCAGTAAATTATCATTGGCTTCCTTTAAGGATGCTTCAGCACTACGCACATTAAATTCAGCTGCTGAAACATTTTGTTGCGCGGCTTCGACTTCGGCTTTTGCAACTTCGTTAGAAGATTTAGCAGTCTCCCACTCAGAAGAAGAAATTAATTTCTCATCATACAGTTTTTTAGAACGCTCAAAATCCTGATCCGATTTAGTGGATTGAGATTTTGCCTGAACCAGCCGGGACTTTGCATTTTCAAGATTTGCTTTCGCAGTATTTAAAGCGGCAAGTGTACGGTCAACATATGAAACATAAATGTCGGGCATGATTCGGATTAAAAGCTGACCTTTCTGAACACGATCACCTTCTTTCACATTGAGGACGACAATTTCTCCTGATACGTCCGGACTAATCTTCACCTGCACCTCGGGTTGAATTTTTCCGCTTGCCGTAACTACTTCGACAATGTCACGCTTCTTAGACTTTTCTACTGTAACAGATAACTTTTCCTTTCCACCAATCCATCCGGCCTTTGTTCCGATGAATGCGAGGACGATAAGTATACCGACTGAGATTAAAAGCCAGCGTATAACATGTTTTTCTTTCTTCATAATTAAAATGATAATGGTTTGCCGAGGTAAAAATCTATGATTTTAACTCTGAAAATGTAATCATATTTTGATTGTAACAGAGAAGCCTGCGCACTGGCCAGATTATTCTTTGACAATAAATAATCGTACGTATTAATAAGTCCCAGTTCAAATCGCTGCTTATTAAAATTGAATGCTTCCTGCATAGCCGCAACACTTCTTTCGCTTGCATTGTATTTCCGGTGTGAAGCAATCATGTCAGCTACTGCCTGTTGAACAGATTTGTACAAACTTTTCCGGGTTAGTTCATTGTTTAATCTGGATTGCTCTAAATTAATTTTCGCCTTTTCAATATTTGTACGGGTTGCCCAGCCGTTAAAAATCGGGACTTGCAAGGTGAATCCAACCGATTTTCCCAGATTATTATTAAACTGATCTTTAAAAGGAACATCAACCAGGGTGGAGTTTGGCACATAAGTATAAACACTATCACCACCCGTTGATACACCAACAAGTCTTGGCGTGTAAGATGTCAAATCATACTCAACATTTTTACTTGATGTTGAATAATTCGTTCCCATAGATGCACCAAGATATAATCTCGGATACTGGGCTCCTTTGGCAATTGAAAGACTTTTCTCGGCGCTTAGTACTTTATAATCCGAACTCTTTATATCAGGTTGGTTTGTCAGCGCCATTGCATATACTTCATCTGTTCTCGTCAGAGAGCTGTCAAATGAAGGTAAAACAACATCGGGTTTTACTATTGAAAAGTTCTTTACAGAATCAAGTTCAAGTAACTGAGTAAGTGAAAGCAATGCCTGATCATATTGCGACTGGGCCTGAATATACTTTACCTCATCGCTTGCCAGCTGTGACTCCATATCAAGGTAATTCCCTTTATTCAGCGAACCCAATTCGAACATTCTCTTCGTACGGTCTCTTTGAACAACTGAAGCATCATACTGATCCTTCGTATTCTTAAGCAATTCCTCGTTATAAAGCACCTGCAAATAATAATTGACAACGTTTATGCTGATGTCATTTTGAATCTTTTTTAAATCATTCTGACTTGCCAGGTAATTCAGTTTACTTTCCTTAAGGGTATTTTGAAGCTGGAGTCCTTCAAACAGTGGCAGACTTCCTGTGAGTGAAAAATTATTTGAACGGATATCCTGAGTTGTATAAAGATTCGTGTAAGGATCGACTGAGCGGCCACGGAAATAATTTTGAGTTGCATCTCCGTTTAAACGGGGCAGCATGTTCAGAGTACTTTGCGTGACTTGCAGTTTGTTGACATCGTTGCTCAAAGACGATTGTCTGACCTGAATATTATAATCAAGGGCCCTGATAATACATTGTTGCAATGACCAGGGCTGTGCGCCTGCAATGCCTGCTGAGAGAAAAAATAGCAAAAAAAGACGATACATCAGCGGTTGGCTTTTATTTTTTGATTTTGTGCGCAATTTAGTTTAAGACTCTTAAATGAGATACTAATGTTTTGTTAATTGAAACGTCATTATTTTGAACCGGAGACTTCTATTGACGTTGTTTATTAAGGCCACGAATTTACATGATTAATTTATATCTGTGCTCAGGTTTATTGGAGGAAATTGCAGAATCTTTTTTAGCCACGAATGGCACGAATTTACACGAATAGTTTGAACAAAAATCTGTATGTAACTGCGAAATCTGTTGCTTTAAGTTTATACCGAACTATTCCAGTTCCCCTATTACCATCGACTCCTATTCGTGTAAATTCGTGCCATTCGTGGCTTAGTGGGAACTATGTTCAAAAAGAATATCGAGGCTGATTTTCAGGATATTTCCCATTGATTTAGCCTTCAAAAAACTATCCTTTTTATAAAATTCTGCCATCTCCGTTCGCAACCTGACGATTTTATCCTGTTGCGAAATTTTATCCTTTTCCATCACATCAATTAATGCCGCAAGCCTGAATCGAGAAGTCTTTACCCGCCTTGCCATAAGAGAGCGCTCCTCGAGCTGATATTGCCTTGCTGTCTCGCGGTTGATGTACTTCACCGTCATTTTTACATATGGAAAATTTTCCTTGAAATATTGCGGCAGGTAAAGAGTCCTTTTACCTTCATAACACTGCTGATCGAAGTCAATCGCGCGAAAACGAAATTGGGTATCATCAAAATCGGCAGTCATGTCGATGACGAAGTTATACGAACGCATATCTCCCAAAAGTCTTACAAAACAACGTTCATTAAACTTGATAAACTCCTTCGCAAGCCTGGTATGGTTCACTTCCTCATCATTGAGATTTTTTTTGATAAACTGGTCACCCGGAATTCCAATTATATGCTCCTCAACCAAGGTATCATCTTTTAACATGTAGTTAATATGGTTCGGCGAAAGAATATCTTCAAGCTCCAATCCGTATACCCGGCTCGCATCGGCCAGCTTCACATAATAATAATCGTAGTTGTCGTTGTAATGGTTCTTTATGCGAATGCGAAATGGCTTTGAATTACCAAACGGACAGTAATCTATGCGGTCGACATACAAATGCTCCATGAGTGAAACATCACCCTCTACCTTCAGCATGGCATAGGTCAATACTAACTTCTGATTAAGATCCTCTGTTTCTCCGGGCGGAAAGAAAACTGTTTCCCAAAGAGTATCCTCCCCTATTTTATTCGTAAGCGGAATCGAATAATTGTAACGCAAAAGATCGGTATAGTAAAAAGGCAATTCAGCAACACGACCGAAGTCTTCGAGATACATGAAGAGTTCTTCGTTTACAGGGTAGGAGATTTTCTTTTTGGAGATGCTGTTCAAGGGAGTCTTGAGAAAGTACAGAGTACAAAGTACGAAGTACAAAGATCAATTCTAATTTAAGCTATGAGAACTTTTCAGGGGAGTTATGGACAGCATTTTTAATGTTAATTCTTTTAAAGAACATATTATTAGAAAAACAAAAATTAAGCACTTGAAAAAAACTACCTTGTATGTCCGTTTTTTGAAACCCGAAACCCGAAACCTACTGCAATACAGTTCCAAGCCACTTCTCCATCACCTCCACCGGCACATTCTTCCTCTTCGCATAATCCTCCAGCTGATCGCGTTCAATTTTACCTAGTCCGAAATAATGCGCATCAGGATTCGCGAAATACAGTCCGCTTACGGATGATGCAGGATACATTGCAAGGCTCTCGGTTAATTGTATTCCAGTTCGTTGTTCAACTTCTAAAAGTTTCCACAGCGTTTGTTTCTCTGTATGATCCGGTTGTGCGGGATAACCCGGTGCCGGACGAATGCCCTGGTATTCTTCTTTGATGAGCTGATTCACATCGAGGCTTTCATTTTTCGCATAACCCCAGAGTTCGCGGCGAATGCGCGCATGCATGAGTTCGGCGAATGCTTCGGCGAGACGATCGGCAAGGGCCTTCAGCATGATGGACGAATAGTCATCGTGATTCTTTTCGAACTCGTCTAACTTTTTCTCAATACCAATACCGGTCGTTAGCGCAAATGCTCCGATATAATCTGTTGATTTTGGCGTTCCATTCACGCCATTCGCACCGGGCTTAGGCAAAATGAAATCGGCCAGAGCCACATTCGAATATCCTTCCGGCTTGCTGCTTTGCTGGCGTAACGTGTGAAACACTGCTGAAACTTTTCCTTTCTCATCATACACTTCAATATCATCTTCAGATGAGAGAGCCGGGAATATTCCGATGACGGCATTCGCTTTAATCCATTTTTCCTGAATAATAGACTTCAACATTTTATTCGCATCATCGAATAATTTTTTTGCCTCTTCTCCCCTTACAGGATCTTTTAAAATCTTCGGATAACTACCCTTCATTTCCCAACTGATGAAAAAAGGAGTCCAGTCAATGTATTGCGAGATTTCTTCGAGTGAATAATCGTTAAACTCCTTTATCCCGGTAAATCCGGGTTTGCTGATTTTTACCGTATTCCAGTCTATGCGAAAACGGTTTTCCCTCGCTTTATTCAACGAAAGTAAATTCGATGCCGAACGGGCATTCTTGTGATATTCCCGCAGCCTTGAATTTTCATTTTTCGTCTTCTGAATAAATTCCTCTCTGCCTTCTTTTGAAAGTAAACTGCTTACTACAGTTACACTTCGCGATGCATCGTTTACGTGCACGACAGGCGATGGATAATTGGGTTCAATTTTTACAGCTGTGTGAACTTTCGAAGTCGTAGCACCTCCAATCAGGAGAGGAATTGTAAATCCTTCACGCTTCATCTCATTTGCGACATGAACCATCTCATCAAGTGACGGAGTAATAAGTCCGCTTAGTCCAATGATATCTGCGTTTTCCCGTTTCGCCGCTTCCAGTATTTTTTCGGCAGGCACCATCACACCCAGATCGACGATGTCATAGTTGTTACAAGCGAGCACAACGCCGACGATATTTTTTCCAATGTCATGCACATCGCCTTTCACTGTCGCAAGTACAATCTTTCCGGCTTTCTGACTGGCCGATGTTTTTTCAGCTTCGAGAATTGGAGTGATGTATGCGACTGCTTTCTTCATAACCCTTGCACTCTTTACAACCTGAGGGAGGAACATTTTGCCCGCTCCGAAAAGATCGCCAACGATATTCATTCCGTCCATCAGCGGACCTTCAATTATGTTCAATGCCTTAGGATATTTTTTTACGGCTTCGTCGAGATCAACTTCGATGTAATCGGTGATTCCTTTAACAAGCGCATGCGCAAGTCGTTTCTCAACCGGTTCTTCTCTCCACACCTCTTCCTTCTCTGCACGCTGCATTCCGGCACCTTTCACTTCTGATGCAAGGGCCAGTAATCGTTCTGTCGCATCGTCTCTGCGATCGAGTAAAACATCTTCGACTGCTTCGAGTAAATCTTTCGGAATGTCGTCATATACCTGGAGCTGACCCGGATTTACGATGCCCATGTCCATTCCGGCTTTTACACCATGATATAAGAATGACGAATGAATAGCTTCGCGAACGAGATCATTTCCCCTGAAAGAAAATGAAACGTTGCTCACTCCGCCCGAAACTTTCGCAAGAGGCAGATTCTTCTTGATCCATTTCGTCGACTCAAAAAAATCAATCGCATTTCGGCGGTGTTCTTCCATTCCCGTCGCGACCGGAAAAATATTCGGATCGAATATGATGTCCTGTGCCGGGAAACCAACTTTCTCCGTTAATATTTTATATGCCCGTCCGCATATTTCAATGCGTCGATCCAATGTATCGGCTTGCCCTTTCTCATCAAATGCCATGACGATAACCGCAGCGCCGTATTTTTTCACGAGTGAAGCCTGGCGAATAAACTCTTCTTCGCCTTCTTTCATCGAAATGGAATTAACGATCGGTTTTCCCTGCGTACATTTTAATCCGGTTTCAATAGCCGCGAATTTTGATGAGTCTATCATCAAAGGCAGCTTCGCAATTTCAGGTTCGGAAGCGATGTAGTTCAAAAAAGTCTTCATCGCATTGTGAACATCGAGCATGCCTTCGTCCATGTTCACGTCAATGGCCTGGGCTCCACCTTCGACCTGGTCCTTGGCGACCGACAATGCTTCCTCAAACTGATTTTCCTTAATCAGGCGAAGGAATTTTTTAGAACCGGTAACATTTGTTCGTTCGCCCACATTCATAAAATTAGAATCGGGACGAAGGGTAACGGCTTCGAGTCCGCTAATCCGCAGAAAGGGTTCGACATGCGGAATCTTCCTCGGCTCAGTCTTCTTCGCAATGGCTGCAATGTGTTTAATATGGTCAGGCGTTGTACCGCAGCAACCGCCGACGATATTCAGGAAGCCGCTGCGCAAAAAATCTCCGAGGTGATGACACATTTCGACCGGAGTCTCATCGTATTCACCGAACTGATTCGGTAATCCTGCATTCGGATATGCACTTATATAAAACGGAGCCTTTGCCGAAAGTTCTTCAATATATGGCCTCATCTCTTTTGCACCTAATGCGCAATTGAGCCCTACACTCAGCAAATCGACATGAGAAACAGAATTCAGAAATGCCTCGACTGTCTGACCCGATAATGTCCGGCCACTAGCATCGGTAATCGTTCCGGAGATCATTACGGGTAAGGTGATTTTCTTTTCTTCGAATACATTGAGGATGGCAAAAATTGCCGCCTTGGCATTCAGCGTATCGAAAATTGTTTCTATCAGAATCAGATCAACACCTCCGTCGATTAGTCCGCGCACCTGCTCCGCATAAGCTTCAGCAATTTCATCATAACTAACGGCCCTGTAAGCGGGATTATTCACATCGGGCGAGAGCGAAAGTGTTTTATTTGTCGGACCCAGTGCGCCTGCGACCCAACGCAATTCGTGAGGCTTGCCTGCACAAAAACGTTCAACCGCTTTGCGTGCGATACGTGCCGATTCGAAATTCAATTCATAGGAAAGATCTTCCATATGATAATCGGCTAACGATATCTTTTGGGCATTGAATGTATTAGTCTCAATTATATCAGCGCCTGCATCCAGGTATTGAACATGGATTTCTTCGACAATGTCAGGCCGTGTAATGGACAAAAGGTCGTTGTTCCCTTTTAGCAGATGTTCAAAATTCTTAAAACGCTCGCCCCGATAGCCGGCCTCATCGAGTTTATAGGCCTGAATCATTGTACCCATTGCGCCGTCAATTACGAGCACACGTTTTTGTAATTCTTCTTTGATTCGTTTAGCGTGAGCTAAGCGCGTTGCATTTTCGATTGTGTTGTTTGCCATATATGGATAAAAAAAAATCTCTTCTGTTGTCAGAAGAGATTTTCAATGTTTTATAATTTTTTTCGAAATCACTCTGACTTATCTTACTTCCGTTGCCGAAAGAGCGAGTTGGCACCTTTATCATCAATACTGACGATGGGTTGCCAAGGTTTCATAGGGCGCATTCCCTCCACCTTTCCTGATAAGTTGTCCGCCAAAGGCGGCTAATTGTAAGAACGTTTGGCAAATGTAAGGAAAAATTAAACAATTGAAATTGGGGTTTACAAAATAAATTAACAAGGGATTGTTTTTTTCCACCCCCTCATTTAAACAACATTTAAACACCCTTTTAGATCGTATCTTTGCCGGTATCCGATATGAAGCAAACAATATTATTTCTCGCATTATTGCTGCCGGCAATTTTAAATGCACAACAAAATACATTCACAATAATCGAAAAAGGGTCCGAATGGAAATATTACGATAAACCAGCATATCCCGGTGATGACTGGCTGAAAAAAAAGTACAATGACGAAAGCTGGAAAACCGGTCAGGCCGAATTGGGATATGGTGATAACGATGAGAAAACTGTTATCAGTCATGGAGGCAAAGACGACAACAAGCAATTAACCGCTTATTTCAGAAAGACATTCGATGTAACTGACATTGAAAAATATGAGTCTATTGAAATGAAAATCAAACGGGATGACGGAGCAATTGTCTATATAAATGAGAAGGAGGTTTTTCGTACTAATATGCCAAAAGGGAAAATAAAAATGGAGACTCCGGCCTTGTCAGCCTTATCGGGAGGAAATGAATCGATGTATGTCTCTTCTTTTTTAGAAAAAAGTTTTTTCACAAACGGCAAAAACTACATTGCTGTTGAGGTACACCAGGACAATCCGGGCAGCTCCGATTTAAGTTTTGATCTCAGTATTGAAGGCAGCACACAGATAGCGATAGTCAGAGGGCCATATCTTCAGTCGGGCACACCAAATTCAATGATCGTTCGCTGGCGCACGTCGAAACCATCAATTGCAAAAATTAATTTTGGCACCTCTAAGCTGACTGATTCAATTGTTGAACGAGAGGCCGTAGCGGATCATGTTTTACAGTTAAGCGGACTAAAGCCATCAACAAAATATTACTATGCTGTTTCTTCAACGGGAGAACCGGCTGTTTATGACAGCGCGGTTTATTTTATCACGCCTCCGGAAGAAGGCCAATCCATTCCGGTTCGTATCTGGACCATGGGAGATTTTGGAAGTACAGGCAATGACCAGATTGCAGTACGCGATGCATATTATGCATATTCGGCAAACAGGTATACGAATCTTATATTATGGCTGGGCGATAATGCCTATCCTTCCGGTACCGATGAACAATACGGCACGAATGTATTTACACCATATAAAAAAATACTTGCCCAATCATTAGTCTATTCAACTTCGGGAAATCATGATTTGTTTAACAGTAATGTTTTAAATGAGACCGGACCCTATTTCGACATTTTCAGTTTTCCGGAAAACGGGGAATGTGGCGGAGTGAAATCAGGCTCGGAAGCATTCTATTCATTTAACTACAGCGACATTCATTTTATATGCCTGGAGTCGAATATTGATTCGTTTAAAACGAGAACCGATGAAATGAAAAACTGGCTAAAGTCAGATCTCGAGGCCAATAAGAGCAAATGGATAATCGCTTACTTTCATTATGCGCCTTATTCGAAAGGCTATCATAATTCAGATGTGAATAAAACCATGATCTGGATGCGTGAAAATATTGCGCCTGTTCTTGAAGAATATAACACAGACCTCGTATTGTCGGGTCACCTGCATGATTATGAGCGGACATTTTTAATGAATGGTCATTACGGACTTTCATCTACACTTAAAAAGTCAATGATTGTTGATAAAGGCAAAGGAACCGATCCTGTTGTCTATACCAAAAAATCCAAAGGCACTATGTATGTTATTGCAGGCTGCATGGGAGACATTCAACCTGTAAGTAAAAACTGGCCTCACCCTGCGAATGCAAAATCTTATCAGAGAATTTTCGGCTCACTGATCCTGGATATTGAAGGAAATAAAATCGAAGGCAGACTGATTACGAAGGATGGAAAGATGCAGGATCATTTTGTTATTCAGAAGTGAGTTAGTATTGAGTATTGAGATATTAGACATACACAAAACAAGCGTTTGTGCCAGAACATCGCAATATTGGAATACTGGAATAATGGAATAATGGAATAATGGAATACCGGAATTTTGGAATACCGGAATATTGGAATAAAAAATAACCCTTGAACATTTACTTCATAAGCGGACTTGGAGCCGATGAACGGGCTTTTGAAAAACTACGTTTACCAAAAGAATGGAACTGTTATTATTTAGGTTGGCCGGAACCTTCGAATGATGATACGCTGGAAAGCTATTCGAAGAAATTTATTCCGTTGATTGAAACAAAGAAAGAATTCATTCTCGTCGGATTATCGCTTGGCGGAATGATTGTAACCGAGCTGGCAAAAACATTAAAGCCTGAAAAGACAATTATTGTTTCCAGTATATTTCATTGCGATCAACTTCCTTTTATGATCAGATTTTTACGCACAGTAAATCTTGTGAAGTTTCTTCCTGACACCTTTCCCAAAAAACTTCCTTCAATCGTTTATTGGTTTCAGGGAGTAAAAACAAAAGAAGAAAAAGAATTACTTATTTATTTCGTAAAAAAATCATCGCCGAAATTTACAAAATGGGCAGTAAGAGCAATTGCAAACTGGAATAACCAAATTCGGCCAGAAAATCTCTACCATATTCATGGAGATAAAGACCATATTTTCCCTATAAAGAGACTTAAGCCCGATTATATAATAAAAGGCGGCGGACACTTTATGATATATAGCAAGGCAGAAGAGGTAAGTAAGGCGATAATTAATATCTTGCAGTAGGTCTTAAATTATGATTCGTATTTTATTGTTGATCTTACTGATCCTGCCTAACTATCGGATTTTTGCACAACCCTATCAGGTAGGTCATATTTCTACTTCTTACATTGATAGTACACGTTCGAACAGAAATGTGACAGTGGAAATATATTATCCCTCTAATACTGCAGGGAATAATGTTCCTGTTTCGCCGGGCCGTTTTCCGGTGATTGTATTCGGACATGGTTTTGTGATGACATGGGACTCCTATGATAATTTCTGGAATATAGTTGTTCCTGAAGGATACATTATGGTTTTTCTAACTACCGAGGGCTCTTTTTCGCCCTCTCATACTGACTTTGCCAAAGACTTTGCTTTTATGGTGAGGACTATGCGAAATGAAGACCTCAATACGCAGTCAGTTTTCTACGGGACAGTTGACTATCCTGCAGCAGTCATGGGACATTCGATGGGTGGCGGATCATCGTTTCTTGCCATTCAGTATGAACCGACAATTTCGGCTATGGCGACATTTGCTCCTGCCAATACGAATCCTTCTTCCATTACTGTAGCGCAGGGCATAACCATTCCCGCCATTATTTTTGCGGGGGAAAATGACTGCATCACTCCTCCACAGCAACATCAGATACTCATGTATGATTCACTTGGATCTTCTTGTAAAAAACTTCTTACCATAACAGGCGCCAGTCACTGCCAGTTCGCAAACTATAATTTTAATTGTTCATTTGGCGAATTAACCTGCTCCCCTTCCGCTACTATCAGCGACACTGTTCAGCATAATATTGTTTCAACGCTTCTCATTCCGTGGCTTGACTTTCATTTAAAAGGAGATTGCAATGCGGGCGATCAATTTGAAATACTATCAGGCACAGCTGCATTGGTGACGGAAAGTGAAAACTGTATACTTGGCTGCACAGGAATAAAGGACTATTCTTCAGATAATATTTTTTCGGTTACTCCAAATCCCGTCTCATCGGATGCTGTTATCCGTTTTTCAAATTACGTCAGCGATGGCAAGATGAAAATTTACAATTCGAATGGAACACTTATCAGACAGATACCGGTCAGCGGAAAAGAAGTTAATTTAATTGCAGGCGAATTAGAAAACGGAATTTACTATCTGACATTTTCCGATAAAGAAATATTTTCATCCTCATACAAACTTATTATCGCAAGATAATAGTTTGAATTTCTCATTAATGACAAAAACACCAATTAAACGCCATCCTTCACTAATAGATCTTTCGAAGGATCATCATTTTGGCTTACTTCTTAGCTGGAAAATTCGCAAGGGAAAAGAATTGAACGTAGCCACAGAGAGAGTTGCCGCATATGTTTTACATTTTTTTGAAAATGATCTCGAATTTCATTTCAAAGAAGAAGAGGAATTGTTATTCGAAAAAATGCACTCTGATGATCCGCAAAGAATCCGCGCAGAAGAAGAACACAAAAAAATGAGGCAGTTAATTCTGCAAATCAGGCAGGAAGCTGACGAAAAACTCATTGATGAATTTTCCGGATTACTTGAAAAGCATATCCGTTTTGAGGAGAGAGAATTATTCAACCATATACAGGAAACATTTTCAAATGACGAATTAGATAAAATTAAAACCCAATTAGAGAATCGCGAACGGCCTAAAACCTCAATGTATAAAGATGCATTTTGGCTGGGATGATCTTTTCTAACAGGCAAAACTGCTATTTGTGTTGTCTATCATTCAAAAAGCTGACTATTATCATATCCGTTCATTCTATATTACTTAAAATTTACGTCTTATATTATGCAAAACAACTTATCGGATTTCAAGGCCTTACCACAGGTAATTGAAAAATTGTACGATTACGGCAAATCAAAAATCATTCGGGCCGGAGAGGTTATTCTTGAAGAAAATTCAAACATCAGGGCTATTCCTGTAGTAATTAGCGGGAGTTTAAGGGTTATTCGTACCGATGAAACCGGAAAAGAGATTCTGCTTTACAATATAAGATCGGGCGAAAGCTGTATCATGTCTTTCCTGGGCGGGATGCATCATGAGACAAGTAAAGTAAAAGCGATTGCAGAAGAAGACACAGAGATTTTACTGGTTCCTGTCGACAAAGTGAGTTTGCTGATCAGAGAATACCCCGACTGGCTTGATTATATTTTCCGTCTGTATCACAAGCGCTTTGAAGAATTACTGGAAATAGTAAATGCAATCGCTTTTAAGAAAGTGGATGAACGTTTACTCGGACTAATAAAACAGAAATGCGAAAGCGCGAATAGCAGCGTTTTAAGTATTACGCATGAGCAACTGGCAAATGACCTGGGCACGGCCCGTGTTGTTGTCTCCAGATTACTGAAACAAATGGAAGACGAAGGTATGGTTAAACTCGGACGGAATAAAATTACGCTTAACGAATTCGGGAAAAAATAAAATATTCGTTATGTAACTAAAGTTGCCGAACTCAGCCTTAAGAAATGCAGAATTTTACATTATTATTTTAATCACTTAAACATATGAAAACAAATATGAGTCAGGCCGACAAGATTATCAGACTAATCGTAGCCGCATTGATAGCAGTACTCTATTTTATGAATGTAATTAGCGGAACACTGGCAATTGTCCTGTTAATAATTGCTACCATTTTCATCGTAACAAGCTTCATAAACTTCTGTCCGCTCTACGCATTATTTGGAATTTCAACAGCAAGAAAAGAGAAAAAAACAAATTATTAATATGATAAATCAGATAAAGAAAATGTTAGGCATGGGCCCGGAAGTCGATTTCCGTGAATTAGTTAAAAACGGCGCGACTATAATCGATGTTAGAACGAAAGGTGAATTTGAATCAGGCCACATAAGGGGCTCAATCAATATTCCGTTAAACAATCTAAGTACTAATCTTTCGAAAATAAAAAAAGACAAGCCTGTCATCACCTGCTGCGCATCGGGTATGCGAAGTGGTTCGGCAAAAGGACTATTGAAATCAAACGGCTTTGAAGTGTATAACGGCGGAGGATGGATGAGTTTGAAAAATAAAATCAGTTAAAATAAAAATGAGCAAGTTCGGCGATTTGATAAACAGCGACAAACCGGTTTTGGTAGATTTTTCTGCCGAATGGTGCGGACCCTGCAAAATGATGAAGCCCATACTCGATGATTTAAAGAACCGACTTGGAGATTCTGCTATCATTATCAAAGTAGATGTAGACAGAAATCCTGCAGCCTCACAGGCCTATCAAATACAAGGTGTGCCGACTCTGATTTTATTTAAAAACGGAAATATACTTTGGAGACAATCAGGCGTGGTGCAAGCCAGCCAACTGGAGCAAATCATTAAACAAAAGATGGAGTAAGTAATATCTCTTTTAATTCGAACATATGTCAGCAACACATTTTTACGACGTGAAAGTAACCTGGAACAGTGACAGGAAAGGTAACATGACTTCAACAGTATTACCGGGTTCAATTGAAGTGGCGACTCCGCCCGAATTTCCAAATGGCATACCCGGCATCTGGTCACCGGAACATTTGCTGGTCGCTGCGGTAAACAGCTGTTTGATGACAACCTTTTTAGCGATTGCGGAAAATTCAAAACTTGAATTCGAAGCATTCACGTCGAATGCAATCGGAAAACTTGAAATAGTTGACGGTAAGTATATGATTTCGGAAATCGAACTGATGCCCGTACTCACCATTAAAAAGGAACAGGATAAAGAAAGAGCGGAAAGAATTTTAGTTAAATCAGAAGCAGCCTGCCTGATCAGTAATTCTGTAAAATCGAAAATTGTTTTGAAAGCCGAGGTTAGCTGTTAGAGGTTAGAGGTTAGGGTAATAGAATCAACGAGCCTTCAAAAACCTTTCTTCCCCTAAATTCACATAGCACAACCCGAAACCCAAAACCCGAAACCCGAAACTGTATTCCGACACCTATAGAGCTAGCACCCCCCACAACCCGAAACCCAAAACCCGAAACCATCTTCCGACATCCTAAGAACCTGCAGCCCCCCAACCCGAAACCCGAAACCGTGTTCCGACACCCTTAGAGCCTGCAGCGCCCCCCCAACCCGAAACTTTTTCTAAATTGCCCTCCGGTTTTAATCCAACCGTTACATATGAGTCATCTTCTTCCTGTTAAGAATATTGAAGATATTCCGGCAGAATACAGAAACACGCCAATCGGATTGTTGTTGGAGTATCATAATCTCGACAGGGATTTTCAGACGTATGAACGGGCTGAACTTCTGGTTGGCATGTGCATGGACAACAGGAAGCATTTACATATGCCCGACAATTTTTCTTTTATCATTCGCACCGGTGGCGCAAATCTGAGATACAGTGAATTTAAAGTCTCATTTGCTATTTCAATCGGCCAGGTAAAACACATCGCTTTAATCGGCCATAATAATTGCGGAATGGTTAATCTTGTTTCGAGAAAAAAGGAGTTTATCGAGGGCTTAGTGACGATTGCCGGCTGGGACAAGGAAAGGGCTGAAGAACATTTCATGCACTTCGCCCCCATGTTTGAAATTGGCAGCGAGACTGATTTTATACTTTCTGAAACAAAACGTCTACGCCTCAGGTACCCGGGCATTAAGATCGCCCCTATGATTTACCTTGTGGAGGATAACAGGCTTTATTTAATTGACGAAAACTGAAAATTATTGAAGATTCAATATTTTGTTCGTTAATTTATTCTGCTCCCGTTAGGATATTTGAATAAAAAAGCTATATTTGATCAAGCCCATACCAACCACATGCAGAAAGTACTACGTCTTAGTCGTACTGTTACAAAATTTAAACCTGCACAACTGGGAGAGAAATTCAATTATCAGTTAAAGAAGTTTTGCTTTGAGTTTAAGATTTTAGGCAGTTTAAAGAAGCCAATTACAGCAGGAATACCACTCGACTTTCTTCGCGCTTATTCAACGGGCGTTTCGGTAAGCGGAAATAAATTCACATTATTAAATCGTTCGAAAGAATTTCGTGATGATATAAACTGGAATTTTAAAGGATTCGGTCAGCTCTGGTATATCGTTCTCAACTCATTCGAATATCTGAATGCGGAAAAGATTACGGAAGAAGACGGAATTAAAATACTCCATTCATTTATTGTCAATTCGAAAGAAAATAAATCCTTATACGATTCACATTGTATTTCACAGCGAATAATAAATTCCATCAGGTTTTGTTCACGATTCAAGATACATGACATACTGATTAATCAGTTCATTTATTCTCAATGCATGTACTTGCGAAAAAATCCGGAGTTTCATCTTCGCAACAATCATCTTCTTGACAACGGGTTCGCCTTACTGATAGGCTCCCTATACTTCGGCGACCGTCAACTTTATCCATTTGCCGAAAAACTCTTAACGACACATATTCCGAAACAGATTCTCCCCGACGGAGCGCACTTTGAATTAAGTCCAATGTACCACATGCTGGTATTATACCGCATGCTTGATTCATTGCATTTGTTAAACAGATCCGATTTCCCTTCGGGTCATCTGCGAAATATTCTGAAAGGATACATTCCTAAAATGCTTGGCTGGATCAGGCAGATGCAAATGGAAAACGGTAGTTTGCCGGCATTTAACGACAGTGCCGAAGGTCACGGACCCGGACTTTGCACCATATTAAGGCTTGCGGGCGAATTGAATTTAAATCCGGCCAAAATAGTTCTTAAAGAAAGCGGTTTTCGTAAGTTAAAAAACCGTACTTTCGAGATGATTGCCGATGTTAACGGATTAGTCCCCTCTGTTTCACCCGGGCATTCTCATGCCGACACATTTCATTTTATCCTGAATGTATTCGGTGATCCTTTTATAATTGATACCGGAGTATCTACTTATACGAAGGGCAAAGAAAGAAACTACGAGCGTTCGACGCATGCTCATAATACAGTTGTCATAAGTAACATGAATCAAAGTGAAATCTATAACAGTTTCCGTGTCGGCCGACGGGCAAAGGTTATTTCACTTTTCGAAACAGCGAATGAAATAGAAGGAACGCATAACGGTTATGGCCATAAAGGAATTTTGCACACCCGTAAAATCTCACTTTTTACCGATCATATTCAGATTATAGATAAAATCGTTTCCAAAAAGCCTGTTAATTGCAAAGCGTTTCTTCACATTGACAAGAAGAGCGGATTAGTAAAAAAGAATGACCGCTTGTTTTCAAAATTTACTTCTATTGAATTTGTTAACCACAATTCCATAAATGTAACTGATGGATGGCATGCTACGGGATTCGGAGTCAAGTCACCATGCTATGTTGTGGGAACTACATTTCAGAATGAGCTGGTCACTAAAATTAAACTGATTAAATAGTAACGCCCCTCCGTTATATGTCACGCAAGATAATTTCGCTAATAACACCGCATTACTCCCCTGAGATTACCGCAGCCGCGCATCGCATGGAAGTTGCAGCGAAAACTCTATCGTCATCGTACAAAGTGCATGTTTTCACTCTCACAGAAAGAGGTCAGCGTACCGAAAGTTATGATCTGAAACATGATGCGAATCTGACCGTTCATTATATCTCTCAGATCAATTATAACAAATCTGTTTTTTTCATTCGGGCATTATTTGAAATCTGGTATTCACTCCGACTGATTCTCAAAGCAAACTCCGTCAGGTCTGATCTCACTATCATTACTATTCCCTATATCTTCCTGTTGCCTTTTGCAGGATGGTTTTGCAAAGCCGATAAGAAAATCGCGGATGTACGCGACCTTGTATGGCACTATTTGTCGTCGAAAAATTTTCTGAAGAAGAAAATCAGCAAATATCTGACGCGCATCATGCATAAGTCATTGAAGAAATTCGATGCTATCACACTTACGAATGAGGCTGAAAAAAGATGGCTGATACAGAATGGGTTTCATGAGGCCGGATTAACGGTTATTCCGAACGGATTAAGTCAGGAAAAATACAAGCAGCTCACTAGTGTGAAGTATTCACCTCATTCGCAAAAAATCACCATAACTTACATCGGAAACATTGGAAGCAGTCAGCATTTTTACAGTTTGCTGAATGCCGTAAAAGAAATGAAAGATGTGAGACTCAATCTGATCGGCGACGGAAACGATTTTAAAAATCTTCAATCGTACATCATCAATAAAAAGATTTTGAATGTCACTCTCATTGGTAAAATGAAGTGGCGTCGAATTGTTCCGTACTATCAGACTTCCAATATTTTATTCGCCTCATTAAAAGACAACTTCGACACTGCCATTCCATCGAAGCTGTATGAATATCTTGCAACCGGCTTACCGATCATCTTCCAGGGAGAAGGTGCAGGCGCCGATTTTCTCAGAAATTACGAGAATACTTTTATAGTTAAATCTTCCGACTCAACGGCCATTGAAAATATGATCTGGAATATTAAAGATTTGAAACCGGCCAAGTCGCAAAAAAATATCAGTGAAATCGGACGAATGTTCATCCGCGAAAAACTGAGCACCCGTTTCGTCGAGCTTGCGGCCAGACTAATGAATGAGAAAGAACTTTCTGATGTTTTTGTGGAAGAGATTTTGGAGAAGATGGAATCATAATCAATTTAGAATTATTGGTGACAAGTTTGTCGAATTCTGAATTACGTCCCGAAGTTTCGGGATACAAATTACGAGGACTCCGTCGATTTCATCTCGAGGCATTCAATACAAATTAAGTGTTAATGTGTTAAGCTTAATGGAATACATGAAAAACGAACAATTTTCACTTAAAATATTCTTTGTTCTATTTTTTATTTTCATTAATCAAACATTTTCCCAGGACACGATTTACATTTATGACGTGGCATCGCAATCACTTACTCATAAATTAATGCCAGCTTTTAATACTAATTCTGTTTCAGGATATACGAATCCTTCTTTTGGTGTTCGTGGTGTTACTGCAATGCCGGCAATAGCTCCTGTTGACACATATCCTAATACACAAATATCATTATTAAAAAAGGCTTCGGAATTTTATACGGATTTTAATTTTCCGTTTACTGCAGTTACAAATATCCGGTACGGACTAAGCATTACTACAGCAGTCATCGGACGAAGAGCACTTCTCGCTTTCAAATACGACGTGTATGATCCGGGTGTACATGCATTTAGAAATCTTCATGACTGCAACCCCTATTTTGAAAACGGAACAATACAATACGGATCAGGTCAGCTTCATCCGGTCAGATATTATCTGTTAAACTCTCCTTCTGAAACGAATCTTTATAAATACTTCGCAGTAATTGAAGTTGAAGAAAACATCGGTGACAGCAGCGGCTATTTTGGTCTTGCATTTGACACCACAATGCATGCTTATGATTCACTTCTTTTATATAATATTTCTTATCCCGCCACCGGTTATCCGGTCAGATATTCATTTCCTGTAAACGGAGATACGCTTTGTATGAAATACGGACTGATAAGCAATCCCGACAGTTATGTCTTTAAAGCATATTGGGGAGACAACGGAGAATTCTGTTCACCATACTTTGATGATCAGTTCAGGATACACGGACTCAGATGGGGTAACACCTCAAACTATAAAATAGGACGTAACAGTTTTTATTTTCTAAAATATGTGACCGATTCGCTTGCAACCGGTATTAGTGAAGTTGAGCAAAGCAACGGTTTTAGTATTTATCCTAATCCGGCTATCGAAAATATCACAGTTCATTTTTCCGGTCCGCAAAAATCAGCCGGCATGCTTTACATTCAAAGTATCGACGGCAGGATCGTTCGAAAAAATGAAATCATGATTGGAGAAATTAAAACAGATATTTCGGTAAAGGACCTTGCAGCCGGCATATATTTAGTGACCGTTGGAACAGATAAAGGAAATTCAACCCGAAAATTTATCAAACAATAGTATTCCCGCCGTTCTTCCTAAAAAGAAAACTACGGACTAATTTTTGCTTCCGCGAGAATTAGCAAAAGACCTTCATTTACATTCAGAGACCTTGTAATTTGAAATTTGTAATTTAATTCCAGAATCTACTGAAAATTAGTTACTTAAAAGCACCCAGAAAAGTTCTCCACCCCTGCTAGACATACGTCATTTGTTTGTAAACTTGCAACCCAAACATGCAGGAAAAAACGCTACTTATTTCACGGCCTTATTCCTTTTCAGCCCGGGTTCAGGATTATAAACAGTTAACAAAAGTAAGTCTGTCAGGACTTGTAGTGTTCTCTGCTGTAATGGGTTACCTTATTGCCACAGGCAGTAATTTTTCATGGGTTTCCATTATACTTCTTTCAGTCGGCGGATTTTTAGTCACCGGAGCCTCGAACACTTTCAACCAAATCATTGAAAGAGACACAGATAAGTTAATGAACCGGACTGCTGACCGTCCGCTTCCATCCGGTAGAATGTCGGTTACGGAGGCAACCATTGCCGGACTGGTTATGGGACTATTGGGAATTTTCATTTTATGGAAGGGGCTTAATCCGCTTTGTGCCGTGCTCAGTTTGTTTTCATTACTCTTATATACATTCGTTTATACACCGTCTAAAAAAGTCACTCCGTTTTCAGTTTTAATCGGCGCAATTCCGGGTGCATTTCCTCCATTGCTCGGATGGGTTGCAGCGAGAAATGAAATCGGATTAGAGGCAATCATTTTATATGCGATTCAGTTCATCTGGCAATTCCCTCATTTCTGGGCGATTGCTTGGGTGCTTAACGATGATTACCTGAAAGGCGGATTTAAAATGTTGCCGGCAGGACGTTCAAGAAACACTGCTTTTCAAACACTTGCATATTCAATCTGCCTGATACCGTTGGGATTTGTTCCGCAGTTATTCGGCTTTACAAATACTGTTGCAACAATTCTGATGGTCCTTACCGGAATATTTTTCACGACGAAGGCCATTAAATTATTCTCCGATTGCGAACTGAAATCGGCACAGAAGCTGATGTTCGGTTCCTTCATCTATTTACCTGTCGTTCAGATCATCTGGATGTTAAATAAATTGCTCTAATGGATATAGTGAACAATGCAGTGAAACCAATGGATTCTTTAGAGCCGGAAATTAAACGCAAAGCATTACGTACGTTGCTTTGGTTTGGTATTGTGAGTATTACGATGCTTTTTGCCGGACTAACATCGGCATATATTGTAAGACAGGGTGAAGGCAAATGGGTAGAGTTTTCTTTACCGCAATTGTTCGCAGTGAGTTCCGTCATTATTTTCCTGAGCAGCATCACGATGCAATGGGGACTTATTTCTGTGAAAAAGAATGATATAGGTAAATTGAAGACTGCATTACTCCTGACCCTTTTATTAGGATTGGGTTTTGTCTTTACACAGTACTTCGCCTGGTCTGAATTATATTCGAAAGGCATTGTGTTCACAGGAACAGTCGGACAGATCAATACAGACTATACATACATCCCATCCGGTAATGAAACAGCAGCCCAGGTAAGTGAAGTAGGCAATGTGGCGGGGTCGTTTCTTTATGTGATAACCGGTTTGCATATTGCACACTTATTAGCCGGACTTATTGTTCTGATTGTTGTATTTTCGCGCGCAATGTTTGGAAAATACTCAGATAAGGACTACAACGGCGTTCGTATGTGTACCATTTACTGGCATTTCCTCGACGGCTTGTGGT
>CAZAON010000053.1:0-7593 GCA_964486655.1 uncultured Flavobacteriales bacterium | reverse complement strand
ATAGAGTTGTATTGTGAACCAAACGGTCAGTTTCCGCATAATCCGGAACCTTTGCCAGAGCATCTTGGTGATATTTCGAAAGAAGTAAAGAAGCGTAATGCGCATCTGGGCATCGTAGTAGATCCGGATGTGGACAGACTTGCACTGGTTTGTGAAGACGGTGAGATGTTCGGTGAAGAATATACACTGGTAGCAGTGGCTGATTATGTACTGAAGAACAAGAAAGGAAATACGGTTTCGAATCTTTCATCAACACGCGCATTGAGAGATGTGACAGAGAAGGCGGGCGGAAAATATTTTGCGGCGGCTGTAGGTGAAGTGAATGTAGTGGAATCCATGAAGGCAAATAATGCGGTGATAGGAGGAGAGGGCAATGGCGGAATTATATATCCGGATCTTCATTACGGAAGAGATGCCCTTGTCGGAATCGCTTTATTCCTGACTCACCTGGCGAAATATGGTAAGAACATTTCGATGTTACGTTCAACCTATCCCAATTATTATATTTCGAAAAATAAAATTGAACTGACTCCTAATATAAACGTGGATAAGATTTTGGTTGAAATTCAGCAGAAGTACAAACGTCAGCCTGTTAATACGATAGACGGAGTGAAAATCGAATTCGACAAGGAGTGGGTTCACCTCAGGAAAAGCAATACGGAGCCTATTATCCGAATTTATGCCGAAAGCCAGTCTCAGACAACTGCTGAAAATCTGGCAGAAAAGATTATCTTAGATATCAAAGACCTGATCAGCGAGAAACTGGTCAATTGAAACATTCAGAAACATGAAAGTTTATTTAGACAATGCAGCGACAACGCCACTAGATCCCGAAGTGATAGAGGCTATGTTACCAATCATGAAAGGTTCATTCGGAAATCCGTCTTCCATTCATACGTGGGGTCGTGAGACCAAGGCGGCAATTGAGAATGCGCGCAAAACCGTTGCCCGTTTCCTGAATGTTTCCCCGGCCGAGATTTTCTTTACAAGCGGCGGAACAGAGGCAAACAACATGGCCATATTCTGCACGATCAGAGATCTTGGAATCAAACATGCGATTACAAGTCCGATCGAACACCATGCAGTTTTGCATACACTGGAAGAACTGGCGAAAGAGGGAAAAATAAAACTGAGTTATGTAAAGATCGATTCATTAGGCAGAGTAGACCTGGCGCATCTTGAGGAATTGCTAAAGAACAATGAGCGTACGTTGGTTAGTTTAATGCATGCTAATAATGAAATCGGTAATCTTCTTCCGCTCGAAGAAGTAAGTGCGATCTGCGAAAAGTACAATGCCATTTTTCACAGTGATACAGTGCAGACGATGGCTCATTATAAATTCGATCTGAAAAAACTGAATGTGCACTTTCTTACATGTGCGGCACATAAGTTTCACGGACCGAAGGGTGTCGGATTTTTATATATTAATCCGAAAGTTAAGATTCAGCCATTCATTTTTGGCGGGGCCCAGGAGAGAAATATGCGTGGCGGAACGGAGAATGTATATGGGATTATCGGATTAGCAAAGGCTATGGAAGTTGCGTATCGCGATTTGGATGAACATCAGCGTCACATATCCGGACTGAAAAAATACATGGCAGATAAATTAATGGCGGAAATTCCGGGTATTAAGTTTAACGGCGACACTCTGGGTAATGCTTTATATACGGTTTTGAGCGCATCATTCCCGCAGAATTCAAATTCCGAAATGCTACTTTTCAATCTGGATATCGGAGGTGTAGCCTGTAGCGGCGGAAGCGCATGTTCGTCGGGCTCATCGACAGGATCTCATGTCTTGAGAGCTATTTATGGCGAAAGTGAAAGACCAGCGGTTAGATTTTCTTTTAGCAAGTATAATACGAAGGAAGAAGTTGATTATGCTGTTGAGAAGCTGAAGGAGCTTTATGCGGTTGCAACGGTATAGGTTAATAATTAAAAATTACTATTTAAAAATTACGTTGATTAAAAAGCCCCGACCTTTTGGTCGGGGCTTTTTAATTTTATATGCTATAAAAATATTTCAAGGTTAATAGCCCCGGCCTTTAGGTCGGGGTTTAGCGAAATTCCTAAACGGGCTTTAGCCCAATTTTTTTCTTTGCGAAGTATTTCGAATTCCAAAGGAAGCAATCAAAATATTTGGGCTAAAGCCCGTTCACTATATACAACAAACCCCGACCTAAAGGCCGGGGCTATTTACTCTTAAAAGCAAACAAAATATTTGGGCTAAAGCCCGTGCACTTCGAAATTAAAACCCCGACCTAAAGGCCGGGGCTTTTGACTCACGTTTCGTAATCCGCAGTTCGACTGCGCTCACTAGAAATAATTAATATTTCTGTCCTTCATCATCCGGCCCCGGCTGTCCCGGTCCCTGCCCGCGGCGATCGCCTTTTCTTTCACGAATCATTTCTACGAGCTTGCGTTTGAAATCTTCTTCGGCTTTATAAAGCTTTGCAACTTTTTTGATTGGCAAAATTTTCTTGAACTGCGGATGATATTTTTTCAGGATTTCAACTTCGCTGCTTCTGAAAGCAATTTCGTTATCAACTGCTTTTTCAATATCTGCATCAGACATTTCATCGAAGTTTTCTCTCGCATTGAGAAGATTACTCAGCCTGCTTTTTCGAAGCTGTTCAAGTTCGTCGGAGTATTTATCATAAACAGGCCAAAAAACTTTTGCTTCTTCGGGCGAAAGATTCAGCTTGCTCGTAATCATGCCGATCTTCATGGATTCTAATTTTTCTTTTTTCTCCTGGTTCATCGGTTGTGCCGTTGAAATTTTTCCTATGAGGATCAGTGCCAGGATTATTTTAATCGTTTTCATAATGCATTTTCTAAATCAGAGAGTTCGATATTATTTTCAATCATAAATTGCAAAAGGCTGTCTGCCGGTTCCGCATTCGAAGGAATGGATGCCAGTTCTTCGATCAGCAGCTCTTCGTCAATTGTCTGAAGGTATGTTGAGTTTTCAATTTCGTCTATTGTGTAGTATCGTTTTCTTTCAAGGCTATCGTCATTTCGGAAAATTAAAAATCCGATGAGGAGCATAGCGCAGGCGAGGGGAATTAAAATTTCCGCACGTTTGAATAAAGGCTTCGATTTCTTGGCAGAAACTTTTTCGGCAATCTCATTCGGAAGCGCGTTAAAGTAATTTTCAGGAGTGGAGAATGGATTTTTTTTGGATGTTCTTTTACCCTCGAGCAGATCAATTGTCTTCATCACATTCTCTGGCAATTCGTCGAAATATCCTTCAGGCACTTTAAATGAATCAGGCTGCTGAATTTTCTTCAATTGTTCCTCATATTTTTCCGTCTCTTTCATTTCATTTATGATGTATCAGATCATCATTAGTTTAATCGTTTGTAACATATTTACTGATTTTCTTCACGGCATGATGGTAGCTTGCTTTCAGCGCACCCACCGTTAATCCGAGTATTTCGGCAATTTGCTCATATTTCATTCCTTCGAAATACTTCATGTTAAAAATTAGTCTCTGCTGCGGAGGGAGTCTCACAACAGCCTGTTGAAGTTTCAGCTGAATCTTGTCGCCCGAAAATAGCGGATCACTGGCAAGCTTTTCCGCCATTTCATATTCAATGCTGTCGAATGAAATAAAGTACCTGCGTTTTCTTTTTCGCAATGCCGTTAAAGCTTCATTCGTCGCTATACTGTAAAGCCAGGTAAATAATTGCGAATCCCCTCTGAAATTTCCGAGGTTATTCCACACTTTGATAAAGACATTCTGAATAGCATCGTTGGAATCCTCATGATCGAGAAGAATGCGGCGCACATGCCAGTACAGACGTTGCTGGTATTGCCTCACGAGGAGATTAAAAGCGTAATGCTTTGTATTCTCATCTCTGAATTTTTCTAATAGCTCCGAGTCAGTAAACTCAATCCGATTATCCGTCTCATTGACGACATCTTCATGAATGACTGAACTCCTGCTTTTTTCTGCTGATGGCTTTGATAACAGCGGCATGTATATTTTCTGCTTCCAGTCCGTATTTTTTCATCAGTTGTTCCGGAGTACCACTTTCGCCAAACGTATCATTTACGCCCACAAATTCAAGCGGTGATGGCAAATTTCCGGAAAGAACGTGTGCTATTGCATCACCTAATCCTCCGTGTATCTGATGTTCTTCAGCCGTAACAGCACAGCCGGTCTTACGAACCGATTTTAAGACTGCTTCCTGATCCAAAGGTTTAATCGTATGAATATTTATTACCTCGGCGTGAATACCTTTTTCTTCAAGCATTTCGCATGCTTCAAGCGCTTTCCATACCAAATGGCCGGTAGCAAAAATGGATACATCGGTTCCTTCGTTCAGCATAAGCGCTTTTCCGATTTCGAATTTCTGGTCGGCAGGAGTGAAGTTGGGAACGACCGGACGACCGAATCGGAGGTATACGGGGCCTTTGTAATTTGCAATGGCAATCGTAGCTGCCTTTGTCTGGTTATAGTCGCACGGATTGATCACGACCATTCCGGGAAGCATTCTCATCATTCCGATGTCTTCCATTATCTGGTGTGTCGCGCCATCTTCTCCGAGTGTGATCCCGGCATGTGATGCACAAATTTTTACATTCTTTCCCGAATAGGCAATACTCTGTCTGATCTGATCATAAACTCTTCCCGTAGAGAAATTCGCGAACGTGCCCGTGAACGGAATCTTTCCGCCGATCGTCATGCCCGCTGCAATTCCCATCATGTTCGCTTCCGCAATTCCAATCTGGAAAAATCGATCCGGAAATTCCTTTTCGAATGCATCCATCTTCAGTGAGCCTGTCAGATCCGCACACAGAGCTACTACATTCGGATTCGTTTTGCCAAGTTCTAAAAGTCCGGCCCCGAATCCAGAGCGTGTATCTTTCTTATCGGTATATGTAAATTTCTTCATTGCTGAAATTCTTGTTAATTTAAAACGATGATATTTGATTCTCCCGAAACAACGGAGAAAGTTTTTTCAATTGTGTATATAGTTTCTTTGGAAGCTTTCGGACGAAAGACAACCTTGTAACTTCCCGGCTGGAGAACAAGCGTTTCCTTCGTCACATTTTCGTCGAGGTTATAAATCCATTCCATCCTGTCACCATCCTGCGAATAAATACTTCCGAAGCCCTGGTTGTTTGATACCAGTGTAACGAGGCCCGGACGAGGTATTCGTAATGTTGTCGTTTTGCTCTGTGCAATATCAACATTTTCAAGATAAATCCGCGGCAGCGTCAGGATTTCCAGATCGTATTTTCCGACAAGATAACGTTCGGTCATGTTAAATTCCTGCACATTTAATGTCGGCATTTCATTATGACGGCGAATGATGGCCTGCACTTTTTTGTATTCAGCGGTTCCGTCGAATTTCATCACCAGGTCGCCTTGAGGCGCGTCGATACCGACGATCGTATGTTTCCCGGGCGTGAGAACGATCGAATCTTTCGAAACAGGAGGGATGGTATGCACTACGATTTTATAGATCGGCAGCGGGTCAATCACCAGCGTGTCGGGATTGCCCTTTGCATTGAGCGTATGAATGTAATTGTACTTCGCCTGCCCGCTGAAGCGATCGTAAAAGGTCATGTTCACATTTGTCTCGGTCGGATTATGATCGATATCAAGCAGGTTCACCTGCATCGTGGTATTATTAAGTACCTGCGAGATGACAATGTTCAAGGCATCCTTAAACATGACTTCATTCGCCGCATCGAAATATCTTCCGACGCATTCGAATGTTTTCTTCAGCGACGGATCGAGACCTAGTCCGATTACAAATGGCTTAAGCACGATTCCTTTTTTCTGCAATGCGGCCGAAATAGCGCATGGATCACCACCACATTCTTCGATGCCGTCGGTGATGAGGATGATTATATTGCGTGACTGACTATTCGGAAAATCGTCGCCGCATAATTCGAGAGAGCGGGCGATAGGAGTGGTGCCGCGCGGAATAACGTTGTTCAGTTTTTCTTTGATCGCGCCGATGTTGCCTTTGGAAAACGGAACTTCGAGTCTTGAATCGTCGCAGTCCTGCGGCGGAAAATTTTTCAGGTGACCGTAAATACGAAGAGCCAGTTCGATGTTGCCGACGTATCGAAGACTATCGAGAAGTTGTGACATCAGCTTTTTCGCGACGTCAATTTTCGCGCCGCTCTGCCACTTGCCGAACATACTCTGCGATGCATCGAATAAAAATTCAATGCGCGTCAGCTGAGGAGCGACTTCTTTTTTCTCGGTTGCAGACTTGCGTTGCGCAATTGATGGCGACGCTATCAGCATGAGAAATGCGAAAGAAAATATGAGGCGGCTGAGGTTGAGGATAACTGAGAGTTTTTAATTTTATGAATAAGTGAGATTAAGTTTGAGTTTGAGTGCGGGTTCGGACCCAGACACGGACATCAGACCCGGACTGATTTTAAAAGTCCCCCATCGTCTCCTCCAGTTGCAACAACGCCGTCGCTGTCTGGTCTGCATTCGGAGCCACACCATGCCATTTATGTGAGCCCATCATGAAGTCGACACCCTGACCCATTTCGGTTTTCATTAAAATGGCAACCGGCTTTTGTTTGCCTGTGGCTGACTTAGCTGTATCGAGAGTCTTCAAAACATCATCCATATTATTTCCGTCCATTTCCAGAACGTGCCAGCCGAAGCTTTCGAATTTCGGGCGAAGGTTACCATATGGCAAAACGCTTTCGATGGAACCGTCAATCTGCTGGTTATTAACGTCGACAGTGACGATGATATTGTCGACCTTTTTAGCGCCGGCATACATGATGGCTTCCCAAACCTGGCCTTCTTCCATTTCGCCGTCGCCACAGAGGCAATAAACGAGATTTGAATCCTTATTCAGTTTTTTGGCATTGCAGGCACCGATAGCGACGCTCATGCCCTGGCCGAGCGAACCGCTGGCCACACGCACACCGGGAAGCCCTTCATGCGTCGTAGGGTGTCCCTGCAACCTGGTGTCTATTTTGCGGAAAGTCTTAAGTTCCGAAACCTCGAAAAATCCGGCCCTGGCCAGTACGCTATACCAAACCGGGGAAATATGTCCGTTGCTAAGGAAAAACAGGTCTTCGCCGATACCGTCCATGTTGAATTTGGTCGAATATTTAAGGATATTGAAATAGAGGGCGACGAAATACTCCACGCAGCCAAGAGATCCGCCTGGATGGCCGGAATTAGCCAGATGCACCTGGCGAACAATGTCGCGGCGTACCTGTGAACATATTTTCTTTAATTCTGAGGCTGATTTGGACATATTTTAAGCTGTTTTAGATGGCCCCGAAAGTAGGATTTTAAGGTTATCGGGAGACGGAAGATGAAGGGAAATTATAAACAAAGGGATCAATTACGGATGTCAAAATAGTTACTATCCCCTTTGCGCCGTAGCGCCATTGCGAGAGATTATTTTCCACTACCGCGCAATGCTTGGAATTTTTATTTACACCGCGATAAAAATGATTTCTCGCAATGGCGCAAAATCGCAAAGGGAGTTGCCTGAAGATAGGTTGACTGAATTTTTGAATTATCGAAATAAGTTAGTGGTCTTTAATTTACTTAGTCAGCATATTACAGCTCTGCAACTTTGCGCCCTTGCGCCC
>CAZAON010000052.1:0-2010 GCA_964486655.1 uncultured Flavobacteriales bacterium | reverse complement strand
GACATCGCTCCAATATCTGCACTGAATGCTTATCCTAACCCAACATCAGGAAAAGCAACTGTATCATTCGAAGTTTCTGTTGATACTAAGTGCATGATGAGAGTAATGGATATGCTTGGCAATGTTCTTATCTCTGAGAATGTAGCAGCAGTTGAAGGTCTGAATACTAAAGAAATCAGTCTTGAAAATGTAGCTAAAGGAATCTACTTCATCAGCATTCAAACAGAAAGCAATGAAGCTCAGACTCTGAGAATAGTTGTTGAATAATTCAATAATGATTCACAATGAATAGTTAAAGAAAAAGTCCCTCTTCGCCTGAAGAGGGACTTTTCTTTAATTATCTTTAAAAAAATAATTACCAACAGAACAATAACATTTACCAATGAAATTAGTGAGACTCATAGCCGTTATTGCAATTGCACTAACATCATTCAACTCCTTTGGCCAGGACCCTAATGTTTCTGTTTATATTCAGAATGGAACCTATCTTAATGCTAATGTCTATCAGTTTGATGTGATGATGATGGCGACAGGTGCAACAAGTTCCTTTCAATTAAGGACTTTTCAGGCAGGACTCTATGTAAATCCGGCCTGGGTAAACGGCGGAACACTAACAATCACGAATGCTCCTACCTATTCTGAAATGGCAGGACCCGGCTACAATGGCGCTTTTCAATGGAATGCAACCAATAGCCTGATTAATTGCTCGGTGAATTTTGATGTGGTTACCGTGAACGGATGTATTTCTACAACTGTAACTTCTACACCAATAATTATTTCAAGAATTCAGGTTAAAAATTCTATAAACTTTACTTGTACAAGTCCTGATATTAAATTCAACTATGTGGCTAATGCAAATCCATATAGATTAAGAACTGATTTCTCATGGCGAGCCGTGGGATGCACAACAAATTATGATATGTTTTATCCGGGTCGTACTTTCACCGGAAGCGCAACATATAATGGAGAACTCTATACTGCCAATGACGCAGATGGAAAATCGCCAGTTTCAACTTTCAATGGAAACGGATTCTGTTCTTCTCAGTTAACAATTACAGCCTATCTGGAAGGCTTTTACATGGGAAGCGGACAACTTTCACCTTCTTTATTCTCGTCGTTTATACCTCACGCAAATACAGAACAGGCCGATACGATTACGGTGGAATTAAGAACAATCGCAAATCCGCATGGTGCTCCTGCCGCAACCTTCAAAACTATCCTCTATTCTGATGGAAAGGCATATTGCATTATCCCTGCCGGTAGCCCGTTGATAGGAAATTCATACTGGATTGCACTTACACACAGAAGCGCTATTGAAACATGGAGCGCCAATCCGGTGTTAATCACATCAAATACCTCCTACGACTTTACAACTGCTCAAAACCAAGCATTTGGCGGAAACATGACACAGACTTTTGATAATCCTTCAAAATGGGCTATCTACTCAGGCGATATTTCTGATGGCGGATTAGGTCTGGTTGGTTTTCAGGATGACGTCATCGAATCTCAGGATTATGTGGATATGGAAAATGCCGTATCTGTTATCGCAATCGGATATGTTCCACAGGATATTACAGGTGATGGAGTTGTCGAGTCAGGTGACTATTTCTTCATGGAAAATAACGTAAGCCAGGTTATATTCAGTTTCCAGCCTTAATAATCAAATTACATTATCAAATATATTTCGATAGGGTAACTAACGAATCGCTGTATTAGTAAAAGAGGAAATTGATATTCAGTTTCCTCTTATTTTTTTAACTAATTCGGGGAAATTTGGGAGATAAAATCATATATGATTCACATGAATTTCATTTGTGACTCATTTCCAATAGCGTAAATTGTGACTTCAAAAAATTTTATGAGAAATCTTAAACAGGCAAACGCCTTCGTGTTTTCATTTCTGCTTCTTGTTTCAATAAGCCTGTTGTCTCAGGCTCAGGTTGAATCAAAGCAAGGTGGATCCAAAGGAATTAATTTCAGACCTCTGACAGTACAACAGGCGCTTGAGGC
>CAZAON010000051.1:0-20188 GCA_964486655.1 uncultured Flavobacteriales bacterium | reverse complement strand
CGGGTGAAGAATAAGAATTATTTTAATCAATTCCACCAACTATTTTTGGCCTCATTAGCATTTTTTTTTTAATTAATAACCGAAACTATCCGCGAAAAATGCTTTCCCTTTCTGCTCAGATGTATGATATAATTTCCATTTCGCAGTCCGTCAATATCAATTGTATTCAATCCGTCTTCCAGCATAAAATGATTTATTACCATGCCTTCCATCGTGGTAATTACACCATTAATTTTTTCTGATTTGGATTTAATATCAATGAATAATTTGCCTGAAGTCGGATTCGGATAAACATTAATTTCCTCCGCCATGTTCAGATTTGCGGTAAACAGTATGATTGAAATTGTTGCCGAGGCCGACTCACATGAATTTACATCTGATACACTAACAGAGTAATCGCCATCGGTAAGCGGTACATAGAAACTTGTATCGGCACCCGGAATAGGATTCCCGTTCAGGTACCACTGATAAAATGGTGCAGGTGAACAAAACAATGTGTCATTGGAATTTGTAAGGACAGGTGTTGCAATGGAATTCACGACAACGGTATCGCTTGCGCCTGCAGAACATCCTTTCGAATCTGTTACGACTAAAGAATAAATAGTAGTCGTCGCCGGAAATGCAAATGGAGACGGAATCGTATCTGACGATAAGCCGGCTGACGGTGTCCATAAAAATGAATATGGAGGCGTTCCGCCCGAGGCACCGGGAGTTCCTCCGATATTTATTGTATCACCCGCGCAAAGAGGTGAAGTAAGATTTCCCACCGTGTTTAATGCAGGAGGTTCTGAAATTGAAATAACGGTTGAAATCAGACAGTTGTTTGTATCGGTTACGGTGATCGATACGTTTCCTCCGGGTAATCCTGAAATAAAGGGAGTCGTATCGTGTGATGGCAACCACATGAATGATAGCGGTCCGGTTGAATTAGTTACCGATACCAAAGCATAACCATCAGACATGCCGAAGCAGGTTACATTTTTTAGCGAGTCAATATTTAATATCATCCCGCTGTTATTGTTTACCGTTGCAAAACCCGTTTGTTTGCATCCTGTAGTATCAGTTACCGTTACACCATAAATTCCAGCAATCAGGTTATTTATGGTTGCAGTCGTTTCAGGAGGAACAGTTGTCCATTCGAAAGTATAACCGGGTACACCACCGCTTGCAACCACTGAAGCAATGCCATCTGACTGATTACAATTTGCATCAACAGAAGTAGTCTGAACAATTATGGCAGGCGGCTGCGAAACAGAAATTGATGAAGTTTTGGTACAGCCGTTTGAATCAGTTATTGTTACGGTATATGTTCCGGCAAACAGATTGATCGCAGTCGATGAATCCTGCACCGGCAACGTGTTCCATGAATAAGTGTGATTACCGGTACCACCGGTTGATGTTGCTGTTACTGTTCCATTATTCTGACCGAAACAATGAGCATTCGTGCGCGACAAGGAAGGAATAATCGCAGGCGGTTGCGGTATGTTGACCGATGAAGTTTTTGTGCAGCCATTAGCATCAGTAACTGTTACGGTATAACTTCCTGCAGGGACATTCGAAACGGTCGCGCTGTTTTGAACCGGAAATGTATTCCACGAATATGCATGTGTGCCTGTTCCTCCCAGGGCAACTGCGGTCGCCGAGCCGTCACTTCCGCCCGGACAAGTAGTTGAAACCGGTGTGGTGCTTATTGATAATGCTGAAGGTTCTGAAATAGTGACCGAAGAAGTTTTTGAACATCCGTTTGCATCGGTTACTGTAACAGTATAAGTTCCCGCCGAAAGTGAGGATGCCGTATCGTTGAATTGCACAGGGAAACAATTCCACCAGTATGAGTAAGGACCTATTCCACCGTTTCCTGCCGCAATCGCACGTCCTGTTGAAGAGCCGTTACAAAGTGCATTCGAAAATGAAGTACTAATTGTAACAATCGTGGGCTGAGTAACCGGCGCCGAATTCGAAGCGGTACATCCATTGGAGTCGGTCACAATCACCGTATAATTTCCGGGAATAAGATTATCGGCGATGCTGTCTGTTTGCACAGGTGTTGTATTCCAGGAATAGGTGAAAGGAATTGTTCCGCCCGAAGGGGTTGATGTAACTGCGCCGTTTGATCCACCGAAACAGGAAACATTCGTCGGTGAAACAGAAACTGAAACAGCAGGAGCTTGCGGAATATTTACTGTTGCAGTACTCGTACATCCATTGGCATCTGTCGCCGTGACAATATAATTTCCGGCGGAAAGATTTGCCGCGTTTTGTGTATTTTGAACCGGAACACTATTCCATGAATAGGTAAAGGATCCTGTTCCTCCCGAAGTAACATTTGCCGTTGCTGTTCCGTTGCTTCCTCCCGGACAACTTTTATGTGTGCTGCTGGCTGAAAGAACAATCACAGATGGTGCTGTAATGGTGGTTTGCGCTGTTGCAGTACATCCGTTTGCATCAGATGCCGTTACAATATAAGTTCCTCCCTGTAATCCCGTTGCCGTATCATTATTCTGTACAGGAGTTGTATTCCATGAATAACTGTAAGGAAATGTTCCGTTTGAAGCCAGTGCTATGGCTCGCCCGTCTGATCCGCCCGGGCAAAGTGGTGCCAATGTATTTGTAATGGAAACGGAAACATGATTAATGGTGATATTCAGATTCCGGTTATTGCTCATTCCGCAATCATTAACTGCTTTGACTCTAAGCGTACCTCCGTTGTTACCTGCAATGACTGTAATAAAAGTATCTGTTGATGTGCCTGACCAACCCGCCGGCAATGTCCAAGAATACGAAAGAGCATCAGGCGAACTATTCACCCTGTATGTCAGACTATCTCCGGGACAAATTACCGTATTTCCAACTATGGCAGATGGCTGTAGCGGAAGCTGACATTCGGATACTAACAATGTTGAAACATAGATTGTATCTCCGGTTTGATTGTTGCCGTTATCTGTCGCGTTAAATGCTCCGTAGAAAGTAACATCACCCGTGCCACTTGCAGGTGCTACCCAATCGAAAGTCCATGTTTTAGTTCCGCCCGGACTTGATGTTCCGGCTGCTGTATGTGTTACATAATTTCCCAGTCCGACTAATTTCGTTTCAGCCAGATTTGTAATCATCAAAGAACCTAAAATATTTCCTGCTGCATCCTGTGGTGAAACTTCGAATCCGCATTTCGAATGTCCCGGACTGTTTATTGTAGCGGAAACCGAATATGTTGAACCCGGAACATAACCGGTGACGGGAATATTGGAAGTTATCCAACCGGCGACGATTGTTTCGGCCGGTCCATTATGGCAGTCGGTGCAGGTTTCGAAATTATCTCCCGGAGATCCGGTATGGGCTGCCGGTGCGCCGGTTTCATGCGAGGTAAGCGGATTATAGAGTCCTTCAAGAGTATGGATAAGCAGAATAAGTACGAATATCATTAATGCTGATATCGTTTTTCGTTGGAACATAGGAGTCAGATTCGGTTTAAATTTAGCAAAATTTAGGGAATTTTAGAGATTCGAAAACTACTTGTGTTGAATTCGTTGCGCAAAGGGTGATTTTTTTACCAAGCATAAATTTTATTTTACCCAAAAACATTTATGAAATGAATAGTGTTAAATGAAGTATTTAAGTTCTTCATCTGCGAACCTATATGTTTAAATTATTTCGCTCCTCCTGAAATAAGCCATGAGAGCCTCTTTCGGAGTCCCCAGGTAATTTATCATTCATCACATTAAAACTAATTAGCATGTTATTAAAATCAATTCGTTTGATCGTGGCAATTATTTTTTTGGTTCCGCCTTTTAAAGCGAATGCAATTGTTGCAACGGTTAAAGGATATGTAGCATCGGTTCATGAGGCATCGGGACTGGATTTTTCAGGTGGCTCGAGTTACTGGACACATAACGATGGTTATGGAGACAACAGGTTATATAAATTAAGCAGCACGGGTTCTTTATCGCGAATTGTGACTGTATCAAATGCGACAAACGTTGACTGGGAAGATCTGGCAAGCGATAACCAGAAAGTTAACATGTACATCGGTGATTTTGGAAACAACAGTTGCAGCCGTACTAATCTGAGGATTTATAAAATTCCGCATCCATCTTCAAACTCCTCAAGTACAGCTACAGCATCTGTAATCAGATTTTCATATCCGGATCAGACACGTTTTCCATCGAAGTGGTTAAACTTTGATGTAGAGGGATTTTTTCATCTCAACGGAAAACTTTACTTGTTTACAAAAGCTGATGGCAACGCAGTTGGATATTGCAAACTATATACTTTACCTGATCAGCCAGGTACATATACAGCAACATTCATCGACAGTTTTCCAATATCAAGCAGAATAACAGGAGCGGATATTAGTCCGGATGGCCGGACTGCTGTATTAATCAGCAACACAAGAATATACTTATTCGAAAATTTCAGCGGTAGTAATATTTTTAATGGTACGTATACGAAAATCAACATCGATGGAAGTTATACTCAGAAGGAAGGTGTTTGCTTTAATTCATCCAATTCCATTTGCCTGATTGATGAAGGCAGTTCAAATAAATTATATTCTGTTAGTCTTTCTTCATATATGAGATTGAGTACTGAACCGGATCAGGCAGAAATTAAGCTTGAGCAATCAGCTTTATTATCCGATAATATTTTTCCGAATCCGGCTACTGAATTTTTCACCGTTCGCAATCCCGGAAATTTTGAGCAGGCCGATATTTTAATCACCGATATTACCGGAAAAGTGTTAAATCGTTTTCCGATGACAAAGATGGATGCTGAAATTCGTGTAAATACAACGCAATTGGCGGCCGGAATTTATTTCGTGCAAATGATTGCTGAAGGAAACCGGAGAGAAACAGCAAGAGTAATTATGAATTAATTATTCAATTATCCGTACTTTCGCTTTGTAAATTAAATCTAATGAAAAAAGCGATTGTACCGGTACTTTTATTATTAATGAATGTTTGTTTTGGTCAGACATATCTTGTTAAGCAATGGGATCATACTTATGGCGGTTACGAGAATGAGACAATGACTGCCATAAAGGAAACAAACGACAAGGGATTTATTTTAGGAGGATTTACCAGGTCAGATACCGGTGCAAATGTTTCTGAAAATACAAGAGGCGGCACCGATTTCTGGATTGTCAATACTGATTCGAATGGAGTATTTCGCTGGGACAAAAGATTCGGCGGTAATCTCGAAGACAGATTGTATTCAATTGATATTGGAACCAGGGGCTCGGTAATTCTGGGCGGATTTACAACAACCGACAGTTCAGGTGATGTTTCGCAGCACACCAAAGGCGGAATGGATTACTGGGTTGTGAAAACAGATTCATTGGGAACGAAAATTTGGGATAGACGATTTGGAGGAAGCGATTATGACAGGTTCACAAGTTTAGTTCGTTGTTCGGATGGCGGAATATTAGTCGGCGGATTTACTTTTTCTGACAGCAGCGGAGATATAAGTCAGGTTACGAGAGGTGGCGAAGATTTCTGGGTCATAAAAATTGATTCTGCCGGAAATAAAATCTGGGATAAACGATTCGGTGGTGATGATACGGATGATCTCTGGTATATAATTGAAACGAGTGATGGCGGATTTTTGCTGGGCGGAGTAACCAATTCGGACAGTACGGGTGATGTTTCACAACATTCCCGTGGAATGAATGACACATGGATAGTGAGGATTAACAGTACAGGAACAAAACTTTGGGACAAGCGTTTCGGCGGTGCATATTACGACGGAATTAGTTCAATGGCAGAGACGCCTGATGGCGGATTTATTATTTACAACGTTACTACCTCTGATAGTACGGGAGATGTTTCGCAGCATACGCGGGACACAAGCATGGTTCCAATGGATCGCGGTGATTTATGGATCGTAAAAACTGATTCATTGGGCAATAAATTATGGGACAAAGTAATTGGAGGAAGTCTTTCAGAAGGCGCATCGGGAAGTATTACTGTAACTGCAGACAATAATTATTTTTTCGGATGTAATACTTTTTCACCCGAAAGCGGGGATAAGAGCGAAGATAATTTCGGCAGAAGTCAGTCGTGGATTATGAAAGCCGATACACTGGGGAATCTGATGTGGGACAAAACTGTTTACAGCAATTTCGAAGACGAAGGAAGTTTTCAATTGCAATGTAAGGATGGCTGTTATCTGGTTGCCAATAATTCTCATTCGAACGTTGGCGGATATAAAACGGAAATGTCAATCGGACAAAATGATTACTGGATGGTTAAGTTTTGCGAGTCGGAGCACCCTCAATTACCGGTAGCGGATTTTGATGTGATTGATTCTGCAGGGCTTTGTGCGGGAGGCTGTTTTACATTCACAAACAGTTCTGTTAACGCGGGAGATTTTGAATGGTTATTTCCGGGCGGAGTTCCGTCTTCGAGTTCAGATCCGGTTCCCCCTTCAGTTTGCTATTCGACACCCGGAACATACGATGTGACTCTAATAGCAACGAATAACGATGGCAGTGATACATTAACTGTTACTGGTTCGGTTACCGTTTTTCAACTTCCTTCAGTCAGTATCAATCAAACAGGCGACACGCTGAGTGTTCCTGCCGGTTATCCCTATTATCAGTGGTATTACAATGATTCATTATTATTAAACGATACCCTCAATTATCACATAGCCACTGCGAACGGAGATTACAGTATTCTCATTCTGGATTCCAATGGTTGTCCGGGTCAGGATACAATTTACTCTTTCAATGTCGGTCTCGCTTCTGTTTCAGATCAGAATGATAATATCAATATATGGCCGAATCCGGCGAAATCATTTGTGGATATTTCTTCCGCGAGACAAATCAGAGAAATTACATTAACGGATATTACCGGCCGTCTCGTATATTCTGATTATGCTTTCAAAAAAAGTTCAATAAACATTTCTCATCTTTCAAAAGGAATTTATATTTTGAGAATGAAAATTGCTGATGATATAATCAGCAGGAAACTGATTATCGAATAATAGAAGTTTATTCATCCACACCGGGTAATTCTCAGAAGGGAATTTTTATGGAAGATAATTTTGAAATCGTATTAGATCTGAATTCGAAAAACGAAGGCGGGTTTTATGTTGAAAAGGATGGCCAGCGACTGGCGGAAATGAAAATTGTGATCGGTAATGGAACATTGATTGTTTTGCATACTGAAGTTTCCGAAGAACTAAAAGGATTTAACATGGGAAAGCGATTACTTAATGAAATGGTTGCTTATGCCCGGAAAAATAACCTCAAAGTAAGACCAATTTGTCCGTTTGTTAATGCTCAGTTTCGACGCCATCCCGAAGAATATGCGGATATCTGGCTGAATTCCCCGGTGAAATAATTAACTGTCAAACGATTCTTTGTTCCCGGATTTTGTAAATTCGTGATGTGAAAAATATCATTAGAAATTTCTTTTTTATTGTACTTCTCATCACCGGAATGACGGGTAAATCGAATGCACAGGCAACTGATTTTGCTCAATACGATTGTGACGGACAATATCACAGTTTGTTTGAGGAACTGGATTCGGGAAAAATCGTTGTGATGGAATTTGTGATGGATTGCCAGCTATGTGTTGATGCAGGTGTTGCTTTGGAGGCATTGTTTACGGAATTTCATCAGCAGTATCCCGGAATTTTACGGGTGTATCAGTTTGCTTATTCCCCCTTACTTGATTGCATTGATATGAAAATGTTCAGAGATACGAACAGTTTTCAAAGCGAAGTTTTTGAAGAGAACAGTCATCTGATGGCACATTATGGCGGATTTGGTATGCCGACTATTGGGGTTGCTGCCGGCTCTAATCACCAGGATATTTATTCCAGTGTCGGCTTTATTGCATCAGACACGGCTCAATTAGGAACGGTATTGAGAAACTATATGACTACCATATCGGTCAATGAACTTAATCCGGATAAATTTATTTCCGCAAATTATAATAGCACACTTCAGGAGTTAAACGTTATTTCGAATTCGAATAATGAGACGGTTTTAGAATTATTCAATTCGGCCGGATCAAAAGTTATGACAACTACTATGAAAAACATTTTGGGAGAAGAGACTTCAATAAGTCTGAATAATTTTTCTCCCGGATTATATTTTGCACACTTTAATTCCTCTAAACGAACTTCGATAATTCAATTCCTGATTTCAAAATAATTCACACATGAAAAGAATTGTATTGCTAACTGTTTTATTTCTGTTAGTTATTACCGCTAATTCACAACTGGCATGGTTGCAACTTCCTGATTTTCCCGGTTCAGGTAAAAGGGGAGTAGCTTCTTTTTCAATTGACAACAGCCTTCTTGAAGTCTCCGGACTAAGCAATGGACTCTATTTTTTGGAAGCAATAACTGAGAAAAATGAGGTTTTTAACGGCAGGTTTATCAAAGATTGACCAATTTCTCCTGTTAAAATTACATTAAGAAATGGGCTGAAACCCTCTAAAATTGCGTATTTACGAGGTTTATTTATATTTTTGCACGCTGAATGATAATTCTAGCGGAAATAAGTTGACCCTCCGTTTTTATTTTTTAACTTGTTTACGTCTTAGAAGAGTCTTGAAGGGACTGATTTTTACTCGCTATTGCAAGCGCAATACTTTTTGCCTTGTATTTTGTCTGAAACACGAAACACACACCGGGTAACCGGCAACATAATATAAATTAATTCAAATGAAGAAGGTAGTTATACTATTAGCTATAGCCTGTATTACTTTGTCTGTAAATAGCCAGACAATTATTAATCCATCTAATACACCGGGCTATGATGCTCAAAAATTATCATTGGTAAATCAGTCAGGATCTACCGGTGCATCTTTACTTGCCGATTCAACCGATTATCATCCCGGTTCATTAGCGACATTCACGGGATCCGGTTTTATCCCCGGTGAAACAGTACAGATGGAAGTTCATCATGTCATTCCACCTACAACAGGACCGGCACATCAGCCCTGGAATGTTACCGCGGATGCGGATGGGAATTTTGTTACGGGCTGGATAGTAGGTAGCGATTGTTTTGGTCAGCATTTGATTGGTTCGGCTACCGGACAGATTTCAGGAATTGTGGCAACCATTGGTTTTACAGATGCTTTACCAACCAATAGCTGTTATATCGAACCGGATTCGACTTATACTGATTTTCCTGCTAATGATGACGGCTCAATAGGTCCGATTGCATTACCATTTACATTCACTCTTTACGGTGTTAATTATACTTCTGTTTTTATTAATAATAACGGTAACCTGACATTCACTGCACCTAGTAGTGCTTACACAGCGTCGGGATTTCCATTTAATATTCCGATGGTAGCACCATTCTGGGCAGATATAGATACACGTGGTCCGCTGAGCGGATTGGTAAAATATAAGATAAGTGCGACTAATATGATTGTAACCTGGGATCATGTTGGTTATTACAATTCGCAGGATGATCTTCTAAATACATTCCAGGTAATCATCACTGACGGCAACGACCCGATTATTCCCGGTACAGGAAATAACGTTTCATTTAACTATGGTGAAATGCAATGGACGACAGGAAGCGCTTCCGGCGGTGTCGGTGGTTTCGGTGGTACGCCTGCAACAGTAGGTGTTAACAAGGGCGATGGAATTGAATACGTGCAAATAGGCCGGTTCGATCAGAACAATTCAAATTACAGCGGAGGAAACTCACAGTCTAACGGAGTTAATTACCTCGATTATGAATGTGCTCAGTTACTTGTATCAAATGCAAGTAATCAACCGCCTTCTGTAAACGGTTTACCTAACAATAATACGATCGATATCATTTGCGGAGAGACACAAACACTAAATGTAACTTTCCTTGGACCTGAAATCAATCAGAATGTAACTACTACCGTTAATACAGGAACACTCACATGTGCTACTACTACGAATGTGGTAAACGGATTAGTATCCACGGCAGCAGTTTCTATAACAGGAGAGGCCTGCAATCTGGGAACTCATACAATTACTTTTACCGCTACTGACGATTTTTTCCAGCCTGAAACAACAACCGTAACAGTAACGGTAAATGTTCTGCCTGCATCTGCTGCAGTAACTTCAAATTCTCCATGTGTCGGTTCCGACCTGAATCTTTCTGTTGATGCCAATCCGTCTTCATCATTCGTCTGGGACGGTCCTAATAACTTCTCATCAACAGTACAGAACCCGACAATTTCAAATGCAAACCTGACTCACAGCGGAGTCTATACCGTTACAGTTACAACAAGCGGAGGTTGCGTGTCATCCGCCTCTGTAAATGTAATTGTCAATCCGCTCCCACAGGTTCAAATTACAAGAAGCGGAGTGTTGTATGATTGTCCGGGTTCAGTTGATACACTATTTGCATCTGACGTAATCGGTAACAACGTTAACAATACTTATCAGTGGTCGAATGGTCCGGCAACCGCATCGAATGTCGTTAATACTCCGGGCATTTACAGCGTTACACTAACCGATGGAAATGGTTGTACTTCTTCAATAGATTCACTTATTGAACAATTACCATGTATAGTTCCTTATTATCCTGCCCCTGATTCAGGAAAATCGAGCAACCTTATCGGTTCCGAATTAAATCAGCTAGTTGATAACCGCGATACAGTTAACAACACGACTCAAAACAATATTTACCTGACAAACCTTGGAGATGTATTAATCGAAGTAATTGCAAACATAGGTCAGAAGGATTCACTCCTGAATTTATTGTTTACCGCTCCTTATGGTTTGCATGACACAATTGATAATGGTGACACTTCGCTGATCATTACCGGAATGTTCCCGATTGATAATCTGAGAAAACTGGATTCGCTTCCTGTACTGATAAACTATGTAAGACCTTTTTATACTCCGATATCAAACCTTAACGTGAATGGTATTACGTATAGTTTGGGTGACAGCGCGCAGGTTTCAGGACTGGCAAGAAGAATATTTAATCTCCAGGGTCAGGGAGTGAAAGTGGGTGTTATCTCCGACAGTTACAATAATACAGGTGGTGCGCCACTCGATGTTATACAAAATGATTTGCCGGGTAATAGCTATAATCCGAATCCTGTCCACGTACTTGCCGACAATGTCTATGGTATCAGGTCTGATGAAGGCCGTGCCATGATGCAGATTATTCATGACGTTGCTCCAATGGCTGAGCTGTCTTTCAGAACCGGATTTGTTAGCGCCGGTGATTTTGCGCAGGGTATTCAGGAATTAGTTGATGACTCCTGCGATATTATTGTGGATGACGTTTCATATATCACAGAACCTTTTTATGACGACGGAGTAATCAGCCGCGCTGTAGACATCGCTGCTGCCGCAGGAGTTTCTTATTTCTCCGCTGCAGGAAATTTTGGTGGAAAGTCTTACGAAGGAACTTTTACTTCTGCCCCGGCGCCGTCATGGATATATTCCGGAACAGCGCATGACTATGGATCGGGAGATATTTATCAGGATGTTTCTTTATCACCCGGAGTATTCACAATTGTACTTCAGTGGGAAGATAATATTTATTCATTGGGACAGGCTCCCGGTGCTTTAAACGATCTTGATATTTACTTAGTTGACATGAATGGTAACCGTATTTTCGGACTCAACAGGGAAAATATCGGGGGTGATCCATTGGAAGTTTTACCATTCGTTGTAAGACAAAATGCAACTGCGCGAATCATGGTAACACGTGCAAACGGAATCACACCAAATCTCAAATTCAAGTATATCGTATTCCGCGGTGACCTTACTTTCTTAGATCATAATACCGGAAATGCTACAATCGTCGGTCAGGCGAATGCAGTAGGTGCTATGACTGTAGGTGCATCATTGTATAAAAATTCACCGGCATTCGGAGTGAGTCCGGCTAAAGTTGCAACCTTCTCATCATGGGGCGGACTGGAAATTAACGGAAGTTCAAGAAACAAGCCTGACTTCACAGCGCCGAATGGTGGAAATGGAACAGTGACGTTGAATAATATTACAGGATTTGATACCGACTTCTTCCCTAACTTCTTCGGAACATCTGCAGCTGCTCCTCATGCAGCGGGTGTGGCGGCATTGTTAATCCAGGCGAAAAAGAAATTTTATAATGAAGGACTGGTTCCTGATTCCGTTCGAAGCATATTGAAATCCACAGCGCTTGACATGGCTTCTCCGGGATTTGATGATTCTACTGGTTCAGGTCACATTCAGGCCGACAGAGCATTGATGTCGTTCGCTACGCCAATGGCAATTATTGATTCGCTTATTGTTCCATCGGGTGTAACGGCAGGATTGGATCCGTTTACAGTAACTATTACAGGATCTTATATCAATGAAAATTCACAGGTAGTATTCCTTGGAGATACACTGCCGTCAACATTTATCAGTTCCGATTCTATTACTGCTTCTGTTCCTGTATTCCTTTCAGGTCCCGGGGATCTTAGCAATCCTCCTGTACAAATTTACAACGCTCCGACAACGCCAAGCTTGCTCGACGGAGGATTCTCTAATTCACTTTATTTCTTCCCGCTTACAAGAAAGACCGTTACCGTTACGGCAGATTTCACGACGAAGAAATATGGCGAAGTGTTGCCTCAGTTTACTTCAACAGTTTTAATCAACGGAAATCCGATTGCAAATACAACGATCAGTTTAGCGGATATTAAATTGCAGAATCTTACTTATACAACAACTGCTACCTCTTCCAGCGATGTAGGATTCTATTCTATCAGTCCGGTTCCCGTAACGTTTAATCCGAACGATCCGGCCGATTCTGCTATTCTTGCCAACTATGAATTCGTATACAATGACGCTTCATTGCACATAGAACCGATGCCGCTCCAGATTGTTCCGCGTGATACTACATTAACATATGGTGATAAAATTGCCGGAATTACATTCAACTATAATTACGATCAGACTAACATTGATCCGGCTAACCAGGGAGCTTTCCTGAATTCACTTCAGATAGCGCACAATGAAGTTATTGATACAAGTATTGCACTTGTAGACGGAAGGGTAGTTGTAAATAACCAGACGCTGACCGATTCAATGCTTCAGGGATTAGCGGCAATTGCCAGTGGTCGTGTGGTTGTGAATGGTCGCGTTGTTGTGAATGGCCGTGTTGTTGTAAATACAATTGTTTACGAAACCACGAATGTTGTGGATGTTGATCCTGCATCCTTTTTTGGATACTTCGATAATACCGATACTGCAACGCTTGTAAATGGCAGGGCTGTTGTGAATGGCCGTGCGGTTGTAAATGGACGAGCAGTTGTAAATGGCCGTGTGGTAGTAAACGGAAGAGTTGTTGTTAACGGTCGTGTAGTAGTCAATGGTGAAACTGTAACAGATGATAATAACGAAGGAGCTTTTGTAATTATCGATGCAGACGATGTTAGCGCACCGCCTGATGATTCGATCACTACTAAATCGATTAACATGATTACAGGTATGCATGCCGGTACACATGCTATTATTCCGGGGGCATTCGCTTCACCTAATTTCAGTATTACATACGGATTAGGACATCTCACTATTTTACCTGCTCCACTTGAAGTTATTGCGAAAGATCAGAGAGCAACTTGTGGTAATCAGCCTTTGTATACCGATACTGTAATCGGTCTGCAATTCCAGGATACTGTAAATATTACTCATACAATTCTCGACAGCCTGAACGTTCCGGTGGGAACAGGATCATTGCCGGGCGGAACATATAGTATTGTTCCGGAGGCGCATCTTGCAGAACCGGGCGATTATATAGTGAATTACACCAACGGAGTACTCGACGTTGCGCCGCCGATTGTTGCGACAGCGACAGGTTCTATTGATTGCTATGGCGGTACAGGATTGGTATTTGTTAATGCGACAGGCGGAACACCTCCTTATGTTGGAACAGGACAGGTGAATGTCGGTGGATTTACAGCCGGCACTTATACATTCCTCGTGAAAGACGTTGATCGTTGTGAGGCTTATGCAACGATCACACTGGTTGATCCGACACCGGTTACGGGTACAACTACTGCAAGCTTTACAGGATGCGCCGGATTCAATGGAACAGCGTCAGTTACACCTTCCGGCGGAACAGCGCCATATACCTATCATTGGAATCCGAGTAACTATACAACTCAGACAGCAAACGGATTATTGTCGGGTACTTACATCGTAACCATAACAGATTCTAAAGGTTGTACGGGAACACAAACTGCGGTCGTTCCGGCAGGAACAACACCACCTGCAGTTCCGGGTGCAATCAGTGGTCCGTCTAATGTATGCAGGAATACATCGGGTGTTGTTTATTCAGTTGCACCGGTTCCGGGAGCTACATCATATGCCTGGACATTGCCTGCGGGAGTATCGGGTGTATCGACTACAAATTCAATAACCGTTAGCTTCAGTAATGCATTTGCCGGGGGTGATATCTGTGTCAGTTCTTTGAATACCTGCGGAACAAGTTTGCCATCGTGTATGTCCGTTTCCGTAACCAGCAGCGCACCTCCAATTCCTGCAACGATTAACGGTCCGTCCGCAATTTGCGGCGTCGGTTCCGTACAATATTCGGTTGCCGCCGATCCTTCGAATACGAATTATTTATGGATTGTACTGGGAACAAATATTTCATTCACGGGTCAGGGCACTAATACAATAACTGTAACCACTCAGCCAAACTTTACGATTTCGCTGATTGCTGTTAGTGTGTTTAATTGTGTTGGTGCAAGTTTCCCTGCTGTGAAAATTGTTCAGGGTCCGGTTACATCTGCGCCGACATTTGCTTCAGGCAGCAGTGTCAATCATACGACAGCATGTGCTTTAACAACACATAACTATGAAGTGAACTGGCAGCTGACTGCAAGTAATTACGTCTGGAGCGCACCTGCAGGAAGTATTATCACCGATGTAAACGGTAATACGGGAAATCCGTTGACAGTACCGGGAATATTCAATAGAGTTTCGATTAAATTCCCTGCAGGATTTATTTCAGGAAATGTATCTGTATATGGAAGCAATTCATGCAGTAATGGTGCCGCAGCAGTATTGAATGTATCGTCTGTGCCGGCAGCACCGGGAGCCATATCCGGATTAGCATGGGGTGTTTGTAAATCATCGAATGTGGTCTATTCAATTGCCGCTGTTCCGGGAGCCACTTCATATACGTGGACTGTTCCTGCCGGAGCAACGATTACAAATAATTCAGGTACTTCAATTAAAGTGAAATTCACCAATTCGTTTACCGGTTCCGGTAACATTTGTGTTGTTGCAAACAACAGTTGCGGAAGCAGCGCGGCAACGTGCCTGACAGTAAATGCTGTTCCGACCGCGCCTCTGGCTATTTCAGGTGCAAACCTGGTTTGTAAGACTCAGCAGGTTACGTATTCGATTGCATCAGTTGCAAATGCGAATTCATATCAGTGGACAATAACAGGCGGAGCGACTTTCGCCGGATCAACAACAGGAACATCGGCGAAAGTGAAGTTCAATAATGCAACCAGTACAACAGCTATACTTTCCGTTAAAGCTATTAATGCATGCGGCACATCAGTAACAACAAATTACACAATTACAGTTAACCTGTCATGCAGAACTTCGGCAGATGAAATCGTCAGTGTGAATGAAAGCAGCGAAATGAATGTTTATCCAAATCCTACCAATGACAAAACAACGGTTTCATTTATGGGAATGGAGAACGAGAAATACGTTGTAAAAGTTATTGACGTAGCAGGTCGTATATTAATGATGGAGACCGGTTATGCATTCGAAGGAATTAATACGAAGGAAATTGATTTGTCGGTTTACACAAAAGGAATGTATTTCATCAATCTGCAGAAAGCCGATGGTGAAGTTAAGACGATGCGTGTAACACTGGATTAATACTATCCGAACCAAGAATTTAAGGCCGCAATTATGCGGCCTTTTTCATTTTTATATGATTGCCGCTTTAATTATTATATTAAGTTTGTAAGAATGTTCACAGTTATTATTTTAATTTTTAAATGCATATTGTTATGATCAAAAAAATAAGACTTGCAATGCAAGTGGTGGTTCTTGCTGTTTCAATCTTAGGTTGTAATTCAGGAGAACAGAAATCAGAGAAAGGGGGAGAAAAAAATCCCTCAGGATTTAACGGCGAAATCAAACTTGATGTTCGCGATTCAAAGGCCGACTGGGCGCCGTACATCCGAAAGAAGGCTCCTGCCGGTTCGCCAAATGTTCTTTTTATTTTATACGACGATACAGGTCTTGCAACCTGGTCTCCATTCGGAGGACGGGTTAATATGCCGACACTTGATAAGCTGGCAGCAGAAGGATTAACATATACGCAGTGGCATACAGTTGCCTTGTGTTCTCCAACCCGTTCATGCATACTTACCGGCCGCAATCACAACCTGAATGGCATGGGCTCGATTACAGAAGGAGCAAACGGATTTCCGGGTTACAGTGCTCACATTCCAAAGCAGGCTGTAACCATGGCTAATATATTACGGGATAACGGATGGAGTACGTTCTGGTTAGGAAAAGATCATAATGTTCCTGAAACAGATTTATCCATGGGAGCAAATAAAGAATATTGGCCCTGCCAGCAGGGCTTTGATCGGTTCTATGGCTTTATCGGCGGCGAGACAAATCAGTGGTATCCCGACCTGATTGAAGACAATCATCCGATTGAACCTCCGGCTACTCCTGAACAAGGTTATCATTTATCAAAAGATCTTGCTGATCAGGCTATCAAAATGATTACCGATCAGAAATCCGCAAACCCATCTAAACCATGGTTTATGTGGTTTTGTCCGGGAGCGAATCATGCCCCTCATCAGGCTCCGAAAGACTATATCGCAAAGTATAAAGGAAAATTCGACGATGGTTATGATGCATACCGTTCATGGGTACTTCCCCGCATGATTGATAAAGGAATTTTACCAAAAGGCACTCAGCTTACTCCGTTTAATCCTTTACCGGAAGCGATGGCAAATCCTGCGGATTTTGTTCGTCCGTGGAATACGCTCAGCGCGGATGAGAAAAAATTATTTTCCCGTTTATGTGAAGTCTTTGCAGGATTTTCAGAATATACCGATGTGCAGATTGGAAGGGTGATAGATTATTTAAAGCAGACAAACCAATATGATAATACAGTTATTTTCTATGCAGCTGATAATGGTGCATCAGGAGAAGGAAGTCCGAGCGGATCGGTAAATGAGAATAAATTTTTTAACGGATTCCCCGATGTTTTGGAAGAGAATATGAAACTGATTGATGAGCTTGGCGGACCAAATACGTATGAACATTACCCAACAGGATGGGCTGCCGCATTTTCAACACCATTCCAGATGTTCAAGCGTTATTCGAATTATGCGGGAGGTACATGTGATCCATTGGTTATTTGCTGGCCAAAAGGAATTAAAACAAAAGGTGAAATTCGTAACCAGTATCATCATGCGGTTGATATTGTGCCGACTATATTAGAAATCTGTGGTGTAGAAATGCCTAAAAATTACAATGGTGTTGAGCAATATCCATTATCCGGTGTTTCGATGAAATACAGTTTTGATGCAAAGCCCGATGATCCGACTCAGAAGCATGTTCAGTATTATACCATGTTAGGTACAAGAGCGATCTGGCAGGATGGATGGAAAGCTGTTGCGGTTCATGCACCGCTTACCGATAAGGGCAATTTTGATAAGGACCAATGGCAACTTTATCATGTCGAGGTAGACCGTTCGGAGTCGAAGGATTTAGCGAAAGAAAATCCGGAAAAGCTGGAAGCCTTAAAAAAATTATATCTTGAAGAGGCGGAAAAAAATTTCGCACTGCCTCTTGATGACCGCACAGCTACTCAGACATTGAATATTGAGCGTCCAACAGAAGAAGAAGCAACGGATTCATATACTTATTATCCGCATGCCAGTCCGATTCCGGAAGCAGTTGCGGCTAACGTTAGAGGACGGTCATTTAAGATTATCGCGAATGTCAATATTACCGATGCAAATAGTTCAGGAGTCATTTTTGCTCATGGCTCACGATTCGGTGGTCATTCGCTTTTCATCAAAGATCATAAGCTGTATTACGTTTATAATTTCTTAGGCATTAAACCGGAACAAATATTAATGTCATCGGCACTTAAGCCCGGAAAATATACATTGGGAATGGAATTCGTAAAGGAGAAAGACGGCGAACATAATGAAGCAATCGGTAAAGCAAAATTGTATGTTAATGATAAGGTGGTTGCCGAAGGAAGCATGCGCAGTCAGGTTGGAAAATTTACCCTTGTGGGCGACGGATTATGTGTTGGATTTGACAGCGGTGATAATGTCAGCCAGTTGTATAAGGCGCCATTTGAATTCAAAGGCGGAACTATTCAGTCCGTAACCGTTAATGTTAGTAAAGATCAATACCTTGATCTGGAGAAGGAATATGCAAGGGCGTGGATGGCTGAATAACAATATTCATTTTAATATTTGCGATTTCGGAGCATCTAATGCTTTTCGCCGACACATTAATAACAGGTAAATAATTAATTAGAAATTAAGAGTAAAAGGGTGTCTGATTAAGTTTCAGGCATCCTTTTTTTATTGTTAGATAGTACCAATGTCAATCCGGATTGGCTTGATAAAAATTGTAACATGTAAATTCAAAAAATGAGAAATTTGTAAGTAGTTGTTTTTTTATAATTCGAATAAAAACCTAATAACGAGCTTGGTTAATTCAACTTGTAATAGGAGAGTTAATGAAAGATTTAGTAGGTTTGTTTTAAATTAAGAATATTATGCATCATGCTTGGCGACACAGCTAATTCAAAATTCGTAGCGAGAATATGACCAACGAGGAATACAAATGGTACGTCAATTTAGTCCAAGATCGTTACGAATGGTTAAAGCTAAGTTTTGAACAAGCTGAAGCGGTCTATAGATTTGAAGAAGAAGAAAGCAACTCGCCGACAAAACATCCTTTTACCTTTTTTGAAGAATGTGACTATCAATTAGCTTTCTTTCAACAAATACTAAATCCAGAGCAATATAAAGTATTTCAAAAAGACATTGAAGAAAGGATTGAAAGGTACGTTAAAACGCTTATTGAAAGCGACCGGGAGCAATTGGTTCAGCTTGAATACCTGAAAGAGCTATTAGAATTTTATAAGAATAAGTTTGTACCAAGTCTATTAGTAGACAAACAGTTGACGCAACATTTTAAATTCATTATTGACGACAGCAAGCATAATTTCTTAAAGACAGAATACCGAAAATATCTTAACGATCGAAAAAGAGAAATAATCTTATTGCACATCCGAGCTTATCGAAACTATAAGCCAATCACTCTTCAAACTTCGCTGCTTAGACACGAAATTGAAACTGTAGTACCTTCTTTTTACATTTTTAAAATGAATATGGATGAGCCTGCAAAGTCGGCATTTCAATTTATTAAAGCGCAACTGGAACCTCATCAAATTAGTTTGGATGAGCAATTAAAACGTAAACTTAAGGAACTTGAAGAGGAGAGCGACCTGATTTATAAAAGACATATCAGCGAGGAACCAACAGGAGGTTGGCACGTAACTATTGAAAAGAGCGAGGAAACAAATAGAGAGGAGAGGATATTTACCTTCGTACTGTTAATCTAGAGTAGCATGAAAAGATAACATTCAGATTTAAAAGATAAAAAGAGCAGCGCTTTGAGAGGTAAACAAGAGTTCAACTTCTAACAAGCAGTGTAGCTATACGAACAGTAATGCGTTTAATCCCTTCTTTTTTTTACTTCTTTAATCTCATCTTCATTATACGGTATGTTTCGACGACAACAAGACTTCATACGGACTGACAGTTTTGCCTTGAACGAACAGCATTATTTACAGGTGGTATAAGATTAATAGAAATTTTAAAGGAAGGCTTTATTAGATAATCAAATAATAATGCTTCTAACTAACAATGGTGCGTTAGCGAACAGTGGCGCTTCTATTACCATCACCGTTATTGCCAATTCTTTGACTGACAAATCAATCACGTATTTTATCACATTTTGTCACCCCGCCACACGGGAGACCGTTTCACAACAAAAGAGCATATTTTTTCCTGCCATACGACCATTATTTTAAATTTGTGTATGGCAGACACCGTAGACAAGAAAAGACGAAGCGAAATAATGAGTTCGATAAAAGGGTTTGATACAAAACCTGAAATTATCGTAAGGAAATTTTTATTCTCCAAAGGATTTAGATTTCGTTTACACAATAAATCACTAC
>CAZAON010000050.1:0-3178 GCA_964486655.1 uncultured Flavobacteriales bacterium | reverse complement strand
TCACCTGGGAAACGAAAGAACACTCACCGGCAGAAATGATTTTTACTGGCATCGTACAATGATTTGGTTTACGGGATATGTCGGTTCACCAAAGATGAGTTACATGGCTACTGTTTGGACTATCTTTCCAACGCAGCAGACTCTTGTTTATGGAAACCTTCAATATACATTCAGTAAGCATTTTAGATTAGGAATGGGTATTAGTCCGAATCTTTGCATACGAAGCCTGCAAGGACCATTTCCTTTTTTTACATCTACCGACAGAACCATGGCAGAAGATGCCATTCGGGGAGGCTTTACAAATGGTCTCTTTGCGACAGGAGAGATTACACCAAAACTAAAATACTGGGTGATGCTTGGAAATAATTTAAGTCAGCTCGGAATCCAGGCCTCAAAACTGACAAGAAATTTATCAAAAAGCGTTTCAATATTTTGGATGCCAACCACAGGTGAATTTGGACCTCGTGGAGGATATGGTGATTTAGAGAATCATCAAACCCTGGCTACACGATTTGGAGCATCTTATTGTCACAGTCGTGAAAACAGGTTTAATAATATTGGAACCCCAAGTCCCGATAATACACAGGTCAGAATGTCTGACGGAGTATTGTTTTTTGAAACGGGTGCACTGGCTCCAAATGTAACTGTACAGGAAGCTGATTATGATATTGTGAGCGTTGACCTTGGATTTAAATATAAAGGACTTTCATTTCATACAGAATTCTATTACAGAACGCTTACTCAAATTAATGCATTTGACGAAAACCAGCTTGTGATTCCGGAATCGTCGCTGCCATATTCTAAAATTACTGATAAGGGATTTACCTTACAAATTTTATATACTCTGGTTCGTGATAAATTAATTGTATATGGTGTCACATCTCAATTGATCGATGAGTTTAAAAGAAATCCCTATGAGGTTGGTGGAGGTTTGAATTTTTATCCGGCAAAATCTCGCAGCTGGAGATTAAATCTTCAGGGCATGTATATTTATAAATGCGCAGCGGGCGGCACATTTGGTTTATATACGGCAGGACAAACTGGTCCTACCCTGACATTCGGAATAGACGTTTTATTATAAATGACTAAAAAAAATATCATGAAAAATAATAATTACAGAACCTGTGTTTTCAATGTGGCTGTTTCCTTTTTGTTGTTTGGTTCGGCGAGTTTATTTGCTCAGAATAATAATAATTCGGATGATAAGTATATTTTAAACGACAGTCACTTTCATCTTACTAATTATGTACAGGAAGGAATTAGTGTAAATAAATTTTTAGAAATAATGGGTGACAAAGTCGGACGGGTCGCTTTGTTCGGAATTCCACTACAACAGCAATGGTCTTATGGAAATTCAGGGGACTTTGCACCGACATATTATCTTCAGTCGGATGCTCCTTTGTATTATTATTCATTCACCGATGCATATATAGCGATGGCTTATAAGTCTCTGACGAAGGAACAGCAAAATCGTTTCGATCCGATGATCACAGGATTTAATCCGGCCGATGTTTATGCAAAAGCGCACATTAAGCGCGTATTAAAAACATTCCCCGGCGTATTCTCCGGAATTGGTGAGTTCAGTATTCATAAAGAATTCGTCTCTTCAAAAGTGTCCGGTGAAAAAGCAAGCCTGACAAATCCGGCCCTCGATACTATTTTTGATTTCGCCGCGGAAGTTGGCCTAGTTGTTCTATTGCATAATGATATTGATATGCCCTATCCTAAACCGGGACAGGATCCATACTTGCTTAAACAATTGAGAGAGTTATTTATGAGACACCCAAATACTTCAATAATATGGGCTCATTGCGGATTAGGCAGAGTGATTCATCCGGTGAAGGATCAGTTAGCCATGCTGGAACGCGCTTTAGAAAAACCGGAATTCAAACATGTCAACATTGACATATCATGGGATGAAGTTGCAAAATATATTGTCGCCAGTCCGGAAGCAACAAAAGCTACCGCCGATCTGATCAATAAATTTCCTGATCGTTTTCTTTTTGGTACCGATGAAGTCGCGCCTCCTGATCAAAAAAAATATCTGAAAGTTTATGATATGTATGCACCACTTCTTGCATTACTTACTCCGGAAGCAAAGCAAAAATTACTCAAAGGGAATTACGAACGAATATTTAATGAAGCAAGAATAAAAGTAAGAGCCTGGGAAAAGGCTCATGCTAATGAATCGGAGGCTGTACCTGCACCGACACCTTCTTCGGGAATTGGGAAATAAATTGAAATATCGATATAGAATATCTTACTTTTACAACGGAAGAATAGAAATGTACAATTTGTTTTGTATGATTCAATCCGTTCCATTAATTCTAAATCGCGTTAATACGTAAACTAAAATTTCCGGTTGTTTGGTATTTGGATATTATGAAATATCGTTTCTCCATTTATTTAATTAAGTTTTTAAAGGGGATACTAATAGTTTTGCTTACTTTTTTTTTCACTAATACCAAAGGACAAACACCTGATACTTTAAATTTAAAAGCTGCCGGCGATACACTGATTACCGATTCTCTTATGTCGGATCAAAAAGAGGTTCACAAAAAAATAAACTATGTACCGGATACTGTTTATTTGAAAAACGGAGACAAGATAACCGGTAAAATACTTTCATTCGAGCAAGGCCGGTTAAGTATAGACGGACAAGGACCGGGAGTCATTTCAATTAAATGGTATAAAATTCGAAGCATAAGCGGAGGTAATCGTGCTTTTAAAGTAGAGGATTTAAATGGGGTTATTTATATCGGACAAATTCGTATATCAGAAGAGCAGGGAGAGATAATTATTAAAAATACAATTACGTATGGAGTTTCGTTGGCAGATGTAGTACGTATTTTCCCGTTGGAAAAAGAATGGTATAGGGGATTGAAAGGTAGTCTGGGAGCAGGAGTGAGTTATACCAAGTCTTCGGAAGTACTGCAAATAAACACCGATTATAATATTTACTATGTCATCTCAAAGTGGAGATTTACGAATAGCTTTTCTTATGTTGAATCAAAGGTGGGTGAAGATGATGCAAAGGTTAGGATACAGATAGTATTGCAGGCGCTTTATTCTCTTCCTCATAAATGGGTTGTTTCGGAATATAATACTTTTACCCGTAACGATGAGCTTGGAATAAGATCAAGGCTTTCGATTGCAGTAGGAACGGGAAATAACATTA
>CAZAON010000049.1:0-16667 GCA_964486655.1 uncultured Flavobacteriales bacterium | reverse complement strand
GAGATCAAGATCGGTCAAAATCTGAAACAATACATTTTGTACAAGGATTCGGATCTTCTGATCAGGCTTCGTTATTATCCATATTTCCAGCTGGCAGTTATCGCGCTCTTTCTTTTCGTTTCATATCTCGCCTTCAGTACTTCCCGTAAAGCAGAACAAAACCAGGTCTGGGTGGGAATGGCAAAAGAAACCGCTCACCAGTTGGGAACACCACTTTCATCTCTCGTCGCATGGCTGGAGTTTCTAAAGATGAAGGGAATGAGTTCTGAGTATACGAATGAGATTGAAAAGGATGTTCACCGGTTGCAGACGATAACAGAACGTTTCTCGAAAATCGGTTCCGCTCCCGCATTAACGAAAGTGAATGTTTATGAGGTGTTGAAGAAGGCCATGGAATATATTCAGACAAGAAGTTCCGGTCAGGTGAATTTTTTCATACAGGAACCGAATCATGAGATTAACGCGCCAATGAATATTCCTTTATTCGAATGGGTAATTGAAAATCTTCTAAAGAATGCAATTGATGCCATGGGTGGTTCGGGTAAAATAACAATACACATCACCGACCAGCAGCAATTCGTTTACATGGACATATCAGATACAGGTAAAGGAGTTCCAAAATCGGCATACCATACAATTTTCAAACCCGGCTATACAACAAAGAGTCGCGGCTGGGGACTTGGACTTTCTCTTAGCAAGAGAATCATTGAAGAGTATCACGACGGACAGATCTTTGTCAAAAGCTCTGAGCTCAACAAGGGTACTACTTTTAGAATAGTACTTAAGAAATAATTAAAAATTACGAATTACGAATAAAATTACGAATACGCTCTTCAATATGGGTATGCTTATTCGTAATTTATTAATTGATAATTATATTCGTAATTCGTAATTCGTAATTTGTAATTCGTAATTTAAAACACCCCCTTCCTCATCGCCATATACATCCACATCCCCTTCTGTCGCCAGGCCTGCATCTACTGCGACTTTCATTTCTCTACGTCTGTAAAGGCTGTTCAGATAATGATTGATTCCATATGCAAGGAACTTTTACTGCGAAAGGATTATTTGAAGGACCCCCTGGAGACGATTTATTTTGGCGGCGGTACACCCTCCTTTATCGACAGCAATTACATTGCACGGATATTAATTACTATCAGGGAAAATTACAGAATAGCTGATAATGCCGAGATAACCTTAGAGGCAAATCCCGATGATCTGACTCCGGAAAAGTGTGAAGAGTTATTCGCACTCGGCGTAAACAGACTTAGTATCGGCATTCAGAGTTTCAATGATGATGATTTGAAATTAATGAACCGTGCTCACAATTCGGTTCAGGCAATTGAAGCGGTAAGAAATGCCCGGAAGGCGGGATTCGATAATATCAGTATTGATTTGATTTATGGAACGAAAGCAACAGCCGATGAGCTTTCAATGCAGTCGTGGGAAAAGAATTTGGAAACGGCATTAAGTCTGGGAGTCGATCATCTTTCCTGCTACGCACTTACCGTTGAGAACAGAACCGTTCTGGCTGATATGATTCGCAAGAATAAAATACCGGTGCCTGACGAGGACGAAGCGGTTGCTGAATTTGAAAAACTGATTGAGCTGGCAGAAAAGGCAGGGTTTGAGCATTATGAAATAAGCAACTTCGCAAGAAATAAAAAGTATTCACGTCACAATACATCATACTGGCAGCGAAAAAAATATCTGGGTGTCGGACCATCGGCTCATTCCTACAACGGATATTCCCGTCAATGGAATGTTTCCAATAACCAGGCTTACATTCAGTCGCTGGAAAGAGGAGAAATTCCCTTCGAAGCCGAAACCCTGACAGCAGAAAATAAATTCAACGAATATGTTCTTACATCGTTGAGAACTATGTGGGGGATTGACTTAAAATTAGTTGCAAAAGAATTCGGAACAAAATTTTTAACCGAGCTGCGGAAAAAAATCGATATGTATATTGTACTTGATCAGATAAACATCTCGAATGAAACCGTAACTCTCACACCGCAGGGAAAACTTTTTGCTGATGCGATTGCGTCGGATTTAATGGCTGAATAGAATTACTAATTACTAATTATTCAAACGCATTAATCCCCGTTACATCCATTCCCGTAATCAAAAGATGTATATCGTGCGTTCCTTCATAGGTAACGACCGACTCGAGATTCATCATATGTCTCATGATCGGATATTCACCTGTGATTCCCATTCCGCCATGTATCTGTCGGGCCTCGCGTGCGATCTGAAGAGCCATATTCACATTGTTTCTCTTTGCCATTGAGATCTGAGCAGGAGTTGCGCGGTTTTCATTTTTCAAAACACCTAATCTCCATGTTAGCAATTGCGCTTTTGTGATTTCAGTTATCATCTCGGCAAGTTTTTTCTGAGTCAGCTGGAATCCGCCAATCGGTTTTCCAAATTGAATACGCTCTTTCGAATATCTTAAAGCGGAATCATAACAATCCAATGCGGCACCGATAGCACCCCAGCTGATTCCGTAACGGGCAGAGTTTAAGCAGCCAAGCGGACCTTTCAATCCTTTTACATTCGGCAAAAGATTTTCTTTGGGGACTTTTACATTATCGAAAACTAATTCGCCTGTAGCACTCGCGCGTAATGACCACTTACCATGAGTCTCCGGAGTTGTAAATCCTTTCATTCCGCGCTCAAGTATCATTCCTCTGATAATGCCTTCTTCGTCTTTCGCCCAGATTACCGCAATGTCGGCAAAGGGAGCATTGCTGATCCACATCTTCGCACCATTCAGCAAATAATGATCGCCTTTATCTTTAAAATTAGATAACATGCCTGACGGATTCGAACCATGATCCGGCTCTGTTAATCCGAAACAGCCCATGTATTCTCCCGATGCAAGTTTCGGCAGGTATTTTTTTCGCTGCTCTTCGTTACCATATGTATAAATCGGGTACATGACGAGCGAACTTTGAACAGAAGCGGTTGATCGCAAACCCGAATCACCTCGTTCAAGTTCCTGCATGATTATGCCATAAGATATCTGATCCAGTCCGCCACCACCATATTCAACAGGCAGATAAGGTCCGAAAGCTCCTATACCTGCCAATCCTTTTATCCATTGTTTCGGAAACTCGGCTTTCTGACAAGCCTCTTCAACGATCGGAGATACTTCTCTTTTTACCCACTCCCTTACACTATTTCGGATAAGTATATGTTCTTCTGTAAGTAGTTCGTCCAGAAGGTAATAGTCATGATGTTGATAGCGGTCTTGAGACATTTTTTATTTAATTACGAATTATGAATAACGGATTACGAATTTGAATGTTTCCAGTCAGGTTGTTTACGGGAACGTAAAACTTCTGTAATTACCGGGCACGAATTTAAGACAAATTGATGATAACCGATATTCGTACGAATGAATAGTATAACATCGAATTTTTGTGATAAGTAGGGTTTGAATTGGCTAATTAGGTATTTATGATTTTCTTTACCTTTTAGATTGCTTTGCCATTTTGGGAACCAGAACAGAAATAAACGAAGAAGAGTTAATAAAGAAGCTGGCCAACCGCGAGACAAAGGGCCTCGAAATATTATACGATAATTATTCTGCAGCCATGTATGGTGTTATTTTGCGAATAGTTCAGAATGAGGAAATAGCGGAAGACATACTTCAGGAGGCATTTCTGAAGATCTGGAATAATTTCGGACAATATGATGCGGCTAAGGGCCGTTTATTCACGTGGATAGTAAACATTTGCAGAAACCTGGCAATTGATAAGTTAAGATCCAGGGATTTTGTCAATCAGAGTAAAAACCATACGATAGAAAACTCCGTATCTGGATTAGTGTCTGTTATCTCTTCATATAATCCCGATACAATTGGTATAAAGGAAATTGTAAAAAAGCTGGAACCGGATTACCGTACTATAATAGATCTGTTGTTCTTTGAAGGATACTCGCAGTCTGAAGCGGCAGAAAAATTAAACATACCGCTTGGGACTGTAAAGACCCGATCAAGAGCGGCAATCCTTAAATTAAGAATGTTATTTGACCGTTGATTTTAATGGACGTTAAGGAATATATAGCTTCTGGTGTCGTAGAATTATATGCGATGAATGCTCTTTCTCCCGATGAAAAGAGGGACTTCGAGCGCCATGTGCTTATGTATCCTGAAATCAGAGAGGAACTGATAAAAGTTGAAGAAGCCATGGAGAACTATGCCCGGGCAAATTCAGCAAACCCTCGTCCGCAACTGCGTGCAAAAATCCTCGAATCAATAGCGGTTGAGAAAAATACCATTAAGCTTCCCGAAACAAAGGCCCGCAAGGAAGAGCCAAACAAAGAACTCGCTTATAAATATCTCATTGCAGCAAGTCTCGCAGCACTTGTCGTAAGTACGTTTGCATCCTGGTTTTTCTATTCCCGCTGGGAAGAAGCTGAGAATCGGTATACAGATCTGATCAACGACAAGAACGAACTGGCAGAAAGCTATAACCTGGTTAAGCTCACCTACGACGAAACTTTATCGGAGCTGATGGTCATGCGCGACGAAAATACTGAAGTCATATTATTGAATGCAACGGATACATCACGTAGTTTTAAAGCTCGTGTTTATTGGAATAAAAATTCTCATCAGGCATTTATAGATGTTTTAAATTTACCGGCGCCCGAAGAAGGCAAGCAATTCCAATTGTGGACGATTGTAAATGGCAAACCGATTGATGCCGGCGTATTTACAATTGATAATACAGGTATTCAAAGAGTGAAAGATATTGAAAACGCCGGCGCCTGGGCTGTTACATTGGAACCAAAAGGAGGAAGTGTTTCACCTACTTTGAATCAGATGTATCTGATTTCATCCTGATGCTTTTCGTTTTTGTTGCTCAGCAATTTTAATACGCATGCATTAGTTTTTGTAAAATTTGATTTAGGGGATGCTTGCTTTTTTGTTAATAGTTCAGACTGTATGGCGAAAGTCAATTTACATTATAGCATTTTCAAACTGAAATTATTAGTCTGTGAAGAATGCAAAAAGAGGAGCTATTTCAACGATTAAAATTTATTTAGATTAATAATCTCCCATTTTGTCAATTAAACAAAGCTTTCCAACCCCTAAAATTTCTTCTCAAAAAATTTAACCTTTTAAAAATCCAACCCCTTTCTTATCCCGTATGTCATTTAAAAGCCTGATAAAGGGCAATAAACTCTAACTTAATTTTAATGACAATGAAAAAGACTAATCTAAGGAAGCTCAAAATCGCTTCCGCATTTGTTCTTCTGGCAATTGGGGCCGGAATATTCATCTACCAACCCTCTGAAATTACAGCCTCCAGTCATCGTGAAGCACCTATGATCAGCAACGATCCTGTGGCTGATAACACTGATCTGTATGCTTTCCGGGATCCACAGGATTCAAATAAAATTAACATCATCGCGAATTATGTTCCGGCCGAACTACCACAGGGCGGACCAAATTACTTCTCTTTTGGCGAAAATGTTCGCTACGAAATCCATATCAAGAACGATCCGTCAACACAGGGTGATGATATCACCTATCGTTTTACATTCTCTAAAGTGAATGAAGACTCTACTACTTTTTTCAATATCAGATTGGGAAAACAAAATCTTAAAACAACATACACAGCTGAAAAAAGTATTGCAGGCGGAGCATTCACAACAATCGTAACGAATGGTGTCGTACCTCCTCCGAATATCGGTCCGAGATCAATTTCATCTGCAGTCGGACTAAACTCTCCCGATTATGAATCATTATTTATAAATGCAATAACAAATGCAACTACCGGTGAACAAATTTATTGCGGTCCGGCCGACGATCCATTCTTTGTTGACCTTGGAGGTATTTTCGACCTGGGACAAACACGTAATGGTGGTTCAGGTGTTGATGCGCCAAAAGACGGACTGAAATGTAAAAACGTTCATGTTATAGCTTTGCAAATTGACATTAGCGATCTTCAGCGTAACGGAAAATCAGTCGGACAGGCAACTGATATATTAGATCCTGAATTCGTGATCGGCGTTTGGGCTTCGACAAGTCGTCAGGCAATGAGAACACTTAATGGAGATGGTACAGAAACGCACACCGGTTCATGGGTTCAGGTTTCCCGTATTGGAATGCCTTTAACCAATGAAGCAGTTATTCCGATTGGTAAAAAAGATTTCTGGAATTCATTAACGCCATATCAGGACAGCACTTATTTTGATGACTACTTCTGTAATCCTGAACTCGCTCTTTATATGGATGATAATTTATTTGGCTCAGCAGTTCCTGCATTGGCAAATCTCCGCATTCAGCATGCCTCACCAACTGTTCTCGGAAATGTTGATTTTGGAAATACACATGATGGCTTGTATGCTATATATGGTCATCCGGCTACCAACGGAACCGCATTAGATACAGCAATCTTTGGAAAATATTTGTTACGTCAGGGTAAGCCGCGTTCAGTGGATTTATTACCGATATTCTATACAGGCGTTCCGAATCTCGCGCCATATCAACTTGCCACAGGTAAAACTGCCGGTAATCCTTTAACAGCTGGAAAACCATTTATCAATAATTTCTTCCCAACATTTGGTGACATGCTCAGACTTAACATGGCAGTTCCGGTTACGGCGAGAAACTCTCCTGATTTTTCATCACTTGGTATTGTACAGGCTGCAGTACTCGGACTAACCGATACACGATTTAATGGAAGCACAACTTTACAGGTAATTCCAAATATGGATGGTTTCCCGAATGGCCGCCGTTTGGAAGATGATGTTACAAGAATTGAATTGCAGGCTGTAAGCGGAGTCGCACTTGCCGCAATCGGCCTCTGGTACGATGATTATACAATCGGTGGCAGTCCGCTTACAACTCAATTGACAAATGTACTCGGCTATTCTACAGGAATAGAAATGAATGATACAACATTCCGTAATTCATTCCCGTATGTTCAGTTGCCATGGAGTGGTTATGGTTTATGTACAGGAGGTTCGGTACTTACAGCAATTAATCCTGAGGGCGATTTAAATGTAGGATCACCGCAACTGATCATGACTAATTACCCGAATCCGTTTAATGGTGAAACAACAATTCTTTTCAGAGTTAATACAAAAGCAAAAGTTTCCATGAAAGTTTATGATTCTCTTGGCAAACTCGTTGCAACACCATTAACCAATGCAATGCGTGAAGAAGGAACTTATGAAGTTAAACTTAGTTCGGATTCATACCAATCAGGTAATTATATCGTAACACTTGAAAATTATGGTCAGACAGTTCAATCATTAAAAATTACTATTTCCCGTTAGTTCATTTGACTGTTCCGGATGCAGAAATGTGTCCGGAACTTGTTTTTTAAAAATTGTAGAGATGAAAAAATCCTTTGCTTATCTGTTATTGTTCAGTCTGTTCGGAATATTCGTAATAGTTATTCTTCTGAATGGCAAAAAGGAAATTCCATATAGAGTTGAAATGCGAACCGGACTTTTGGCAGTTACACCAGAATGGCGGAATTCCAAGCAGGCAATTGAAACACTGATAAAAAATGTAAATAATAATCCGGAAGATAAACGTTCTGTAATCACGCTCGGAATGGCTTATATTCAGGAATCAAGAATTTCAGGCAACCATTCGTATTACGATGGAGCCGCTTTACAGTTATTCGATAATATTTTAAAAAGTGATCCCGGGAATCTGGAATGTCTTGTTGGAAAAGCGACCGTATTTTTATCACAGCATCATTTTACCGATGCGATTCCGGTCGCATTAAAAGCAAAAGAACTTTATCCGCACAGTTCAGCCGTTTACGGATTATTAACCGATGCATATGTTGAAACCGGGCAGTATGATAAGGCGATTGAGTCTGCCGATCAAATGTCATTGACTCGTCCTGATATGAGATCATATTCAAGGATTTCATACCTGCGCGAAATTCACGGAGATTATCCCGGGGCCATCAATTCAATGAAAGCCGCAGTTGATGCCGGTTATCCGGGACACGAACAAACAGAATGGTGCAGGTATCAACTGGGTCTGCTTTATGAAAAAACCGGTAAGATAACGGAGGCAATAAATCTTTATGAAGAGTGTATTTACTATCGTCCATCTTTCGCATGGGCTTACGCGGGAATTGGAAGAATTGAAGCAGCAGGAAAAAATTATTCAATGGCAATTCAAAAGACAAAACAGGCTCTTTCGATACTAAAAGAATTTTCATTTCAAAAGCAGCTGACTGAATTTTACCGGGCATCAAACAGGCAGCAGGAAGCCGCAATATCTGCGAGGGAAACGATTAAAATGTTAGCAGGAAATAATGGCGATGAAAGTGAAAAGAATCACGGCCACTATGCGGATAATGAATTAGCACTTGCATATCTGGATGCCTACGATTATACTTATGCGCTGAAACATGCGATGGTCGAGTATAACAGGCGCCCTGCAAATATAGAGGTAAATCATACCCTGGCACTGGTTTATTTTAAATTGGGTAGATATTCAGAAGCTGAAAATCACATTGACTACGCGTTGCGAACTAATTCAAAAGATGCATTATTGAATCTCCACGCGAGTTTAATAAAGACAAAATGTAATAAGCCCGAAGATGGCTCAAGATATCTTTCAAAAGCTATTGAAATAAATCCTTTCCTCGAATACGGGAATTATGAAAAACAAATCCTTTCCTTAAAATGAGAAAATATACTCATGCAGTTTTTTGTATACTTTTTTTCTTCCTGTATGGGATTGCCGAAGCACATACAATGGAATATGACTTTGCATCTATGGGAAAAGGCGCAATTGCATGGGAATATTTAAAGCTCGGTTTTACTCATATAGTTCCGCTCGGATTGGATCATATTCTATTTATTCTTGCCATCTTTCTGATTAAACCCCAATTAAAAGCGGTTTTCTGGCAAGCGACCGTTTTTACTATTGCACACAGCATCACTCTCGGTTTGGCACTGAACGGAATTATCAAACCATTAAGTTCAATAGTTGAACCGATCATTGCACTATCAATTGTTTTTGTCGGCCTGGAAAATCTGATAACCAACGATATTAAATGGTGGAGGTATTTATTGATATTTCTTTTCGGGCTGATTCATGGTTGCGGTTTCGCAGGCGCCTTAATGGAAACAGGATTACCGGAAAAAGAATTTTTATTAGGTCTTATATCTTTTAATGCGGGAGTGGAGATCGGTCAATTTGTTATAATAATAGTTGCCTACCTGCTTTTCAGAAAATGGATTAATGAACCAACCGAATACAGGAGACTTATTTCTACTCCGCTTTCTATTTGTATTTCTGCAATAGCAATTTACTGGACAATTGAGCGGGTTCTCACTTTGTAGTTAGTACGAGGTCTCGATTTATTATTTAAATCTGAATTAAGTGATCTGCAAATCACGTATTTCCGTTCTGTAATCCCGGTCAACACCATAGAATCCCAATCACCACAGTAGAATGCCCGTTCGGACTCATTTCTTATCCTTTATCTGAAGAATTTGCGATATTGGGGAACACAAACTGTATCTGAATGATAAAGGCAAAATTATTTTCAATTATTGTTCTTTCAGCAATTGCCTTAGTGTCCTGTTCAAAAGACCAGGCTTCTCAACCTGTTGTAATGCCTGATGGTTGCAGAGATACGCTATTTAAATTTCAGACGGACATTATGCCGATACTTAATCTCAACTGCAATTTTGATGAATGCCATGGGTATGGAGGGAAGGGCAGTTATGATTTTACCAGATATGAAGTTGTGGCTGCCAGGATAAAGGCCGGAACATTTGAATACAGGATTGACCTTCCATTCAGTGACCCGCAACATATGCCTGAAGAGATGAAACTTAATAAATGCGATTATTATACCCTGAAAGCATGGATACATCAGGGTTTCCCCGAAAATTAGTTTTATGAAAATAGTATTGATTTTTTTATTCCTTTTAATCTCCAATGCCAAAGCGCAAACTGTTTTTCTGGCCGATAGCGGAGATATTACTTTTTACTCTTACGCACTTGTAGAAGATATAAAAGCCACATGTAACCAGGTTAACAGTATTTATAATACGGTGACAGGTGAAATTGCATTTATGATTCCGATACGTTCATTTCATTTTGAGAAGTCTTTGATGCAGCAACACTTTAATGAAAAGTACATGGAAAGTGATAAATATCCTCATGCAACTTTTAAGGGTGTGGTTAAAGATAAGATTGACATTACCCAACCGGGAAAATACAGCATTTCAGCAAAAGGGATTCTGACCATACACGGCAAAGAAAAGGAAGTGACCGAAACAGGCGAGTTAGAGGTCGGAAAAAATACGATTACTATTTATTCCCGCTTCTTTGCTGCACTGGAAGATTATAATATTAAAAAACCACAGCTTCTTTTTAATAATATTGCCGATACAATCGAAGTAAAGATGAAGGCCTATTATAAACCTTACATAAAGAAATAGTTGTTATGGTTAAAAAATTACTCTCCTTTTTTCTATTTATATCTGTATCGGCATTCGGGCAGGATGATTTATTAAAAATGCTGGAAACCGAATCTGTCGTAAAGGGAGAGAAAGTGATAGCCACATTCAAGAGTGACAAGATTATAAATATAGAAACCAATGAGACAGTTGGCCAAAGTAATCTGGATATTCGTATAGGTCATTTGTTTGGGAATATTGGTGAGGAAAGCGGGGGAGGGATTCATAATTTTTATGGCCTGGATCAGTCGGCCGACATACGGATCGGACTTCATTACGGTTTAACCGACAGGCTTACGGTAGGTGTCGCCAGGGTTAAAAGAAACGAAAACCTGGAGGGACTATTAAAATTCAGATTGCTGGAACAAACGACAGATGGTAAAATGCCAATTGCAATTACTTTATTTGGCAATGCAACCTATTCCATAAAATCATCAGAAGTAGTTTTGGAGAATGTTCACCGCTGGACTTATTGTTCGCAGGCAGTCATTGCACGAAAATTTTCTTCGAAGTTTTCATTGGCCGTTGTGCCCTCATTCATTCACCGGAATTTTGTTTCTGCCGATGATGAAAATAACACATTTAGTCTGTCGGGCGGAATGAGATTGAAGATTACAAGAAGCACATCTTTTGTTGCTGACTATTCGCATACATTCGGAAGAAAGGATCTGACAAAAGAAATTTATGATGTAATTGGTATCGGTGGTGAACTGGAAACCGGTGGCCATGTATTTACATTAATGCTTACTAACGCTTCGGGAATAATTTCAAATGATTTTTTAGTCAATACAGAAGACAGTTGGTCCAAAGGCGGAATGAAAATCAGTTTTATCATTTCGAGAATTTTAAGATTTAGTAAAGACACGCCTTCGCCGCAAAAGAATAATGCGAAGTAAGAGCGAACGGCTTATAACGGGGATACGAAGAAAACAGAGAGAAACAAAGCAGCGTATTTTTATTCGTGTAATGCCTGGGTTAAATTTTGGCGCAGAGTCACGGCGACACGGAGTTTCACCTAGTAAATTCAATTTAAATCCGTGCAATCTTTGGCTAAAAATTATCGCGAAACACAGAGAATTTTGATCCGCAATCCCTAATTGAAAAAATAATATTCCATCCAAATTGAAAGCAGGAGCCCTGTTTTGTTGAATATTGACTTTCCTGTGACCAACTCCGAATCGCAGTGAATATCATACGTAATAATTCATTATTTTCGCAACAGCCTTTTCGGAATTATAGAAAAGGACCAACCAATTCGGCTAATCATAAAAATCCCCATCAATGAAATCAGTTAAAAAACTTCCACTGCTTTTATTTATCGCTGCAGCGACATTTGCATCCTGTTCAAAAGAAAAAGGATGTACTGATCCTATGTCCATCCAGTACAATCCGGATGCGGAAGAAGACGACGGATCATGTCAGTATGCCGGAGCAGGAGGAAATTCAACAATTGCTGCATTTCCGGTTCACCATACCTTACCAATCATAAGTACTCCAACATGGCCCGATACGGCATTTGTTAAATTCAATGCGAAAGAATCACCTGGCACTAACCCTGCACTCTATGATTTGATTGTAGTTGGCGATTCGGGTGAAAACCATGTTCATATTGAGAATCTGAAACCCGGTTATTACTGGGTTGAAATGGCCGGCTACGATACTACAATACATCAAAGAGTTACCGGAGGCGCTGCCGTTAAAATAAGTACCGATGGCGAAGAGGTTGACAAAACCGTATACGTCACCGAGTGATTTTAAGGAAACAATTTCTCCCGTATAACGTAATGAGAATATTGTCCTGATTATAAATGCCCGATTCATTCCTTTCTTCCTTAGTTGATACAACCGGCAACAGTTTTCTTTTTGGAAAGGAAGAAGGAAGTCGTAAAAGTATATTTGTTTTTCAGGTTAATGATTCCGGACCAAATTCGACGATAAAGTATACAGACATTTACAAAGGACATGTATTAAAGCCTGTAAATAATTACCCGGTTCACCGTCAAAATGTAACTCCCGACTGGTTCTTCCCGATAGTTTTAGTGATACTGGCAACATTTGCATGGATAAGAGTATTCTATAACCGATTTTTTTCTCAAATGATCCAGGCGTTTTTGAATAGCAATCTTGCCAATCAGATAGTGAGGGACGAAAATATTTTCATTCAGCGCGCTTCGGTTTATCTGAGTATAATTTTCAATCTGGTTGGAGCGCTTTTATTGTATCTTATAAGTGTACATTACAACTGGTCAATGGGAACGATGGACGCCGGTTTTAACAGGTTTGTCTTATTTCTGATAATAGTGACTGCTGCCTATGCCATTAAATTTCTGGTTCTGAAAATCTGCGGCTGGCTATTTGAACAGGAACGGGAAATGGCAACATATATCTTTCATATCTTTCTAATAAATAATGTACTCGGAATTATATTACTCCCGTTTATCTGCTTACTGGCTTATAATGAGTCCATATCAGGCGCCTGGCTAATCACAATTCCATTGGTTTTTGCAGCCATTGCATTTTGCTGGCGTATTTTCCGGGGCATCCAAATAGGGATCGGAAACAGTGCCTCTCCACTGTATTTATTTTTATATCTTTGCACCCTTGAAATTGCACCCCTGATGGTATTGCTGCGAATAGTAGTTCAATAACCCTCTATAAACGAAACGGTATCTTTTTGCATGAGTTTGAAAGTTAAGAGTATCCTTGTTACCCAGCCCAAACCTGAAACAGAAAAGTCTCCGTATTACGATTTAGCTAAAAAATTCTCTGTTAAAATTGATTTTCGGCCGTTTATTCAGGTTGAACCAATTGCAGCGAAAGATTTTAGGGCAGACAAGGTTAATATACTGGATCATACTGCAGTGATATTGACAAGCAGGAATGCGGCCGATCATTTTTTTCGCATTTGTACAGAAATGCGTGCCACTGTGCCTGAAACAATGAAATATTTCTGTGTTTCAGAATCAACAGCTTACTACCTGCAAAAGTTTGTGGTTTATAGAAAGAGAAAGATCTTTTTTGGAAAACAAACGATTGCTGATCTTATGGATGTAATCAAAAAGCATAAGAAGGAGAAATTCCTCGTGCCTTGTACCGATATTCACAAGCAAGAGATTTTTGATACCCTTGACAGCCACGGTATTGACTATACAAAAGCCGTAATATACAAGACCGTAGCCAGCGATCTTTCCGATCTGGCAAACGTTAATTATGATGTCCTCGTTTTTTTCAGTCCGTCAGGCATTACCTCTCTTTTCAAAAATTTCCCAAAGTTCAAACAGAATAACACCCGAATAGCGGCATTTGGTCCGACGACTGCTCAAGCTGTCCTTGATGCCGGTCTCCGCCTCGATATTCAGGCTCCCGTTCCGGCCGCCCCTTCAATGACCATGGCTTTGGAGCAATACATTAAGAAAGCGAATAAATAAATGAACGGTTCTGTCACAACGCCAAGGCAGACTTTCCGAAAAAGCGAGCGGCTGTGCAGCAGAAAAATTCTGGAAACGTTAGCAACAAAGGGGCGCAGTATTCATAATCCCCCTTTTCGTATGGTTTGGTTGTTTTCACCACTTACGAAGGATGTTCCCGCGCAAATAGCATTCTCAGTCCCCAAAAGAAACATTAAAACCGCAGTCGATCGCAACAGAATTAAGCGTTTGATGAGAGAGTCATACAGGAAAAATAAAAGCGCTTTCTTCACGTTTATTAATGAGCAGGAGCAGAAAGTAGCTTTGTTGTTTATCTTTACAGGGAAAATGGCCGTCAGTCACAGTGAGACTGAATTAAAAACAAAATCAATTTTATCACAACTTGCTCAGGATATTAAAAAATCTTCCCGTTAAGTTTTTTACCGGATTAATCCGCTTCTATCAACTTGCCATTTCACCGTTGCTTGGAAACAATTGCAGATTTAATCCGACCTGTTCGGAGTACAGTACACAGGCCTTCAAAAAGTATGGAGTTTTTAAAGGCTTCTATCTTTCCTTCAAAAGAATCATCCGGTGTCATCCCTGGGGCGGACATGGATATGACCCTCTACCGTAAAAAAGTATCATGTTTATCAAAAGATTAATCAGAAAATCAAAAGCGATTACACTGTCGATTGCCATTTCGGCGGCCGCAATCATCGGATACAGTTTTTCTGATCCATTATTCGAAGTATCAAAAAACCTGGACATTTTCGCTTCGATGTATCGGGATGTCAACATGTATTATGTCGACTCCGTGAATCCGTCGAAGCTGATGAAAAAAGGGATCGATAACATGCTTACAAGTCTCGATCCTTACACGACGTTTATCCCCGAATCCGATAAAGATGATTACCGGTATATGACAACGGGATTGTACGGCGGAATCGGTGCAATCATTAAGCAGATCGGAGAATTTACCTACATCAGTGATCCGTACGAAGGATATGTTGCACAGAGAAATGGAATTGTTGCCGGAGACAGAATCGTATCAATCGATGGTGTTATTGCAAAAGGGAAAAAAACCGACGATGTCAGTCAGCTTTTGAAAGGCCAGCCCGGAACGCAGGTTAAAATTATATTGGAACGCAACGGAGAAATTCTTGAAAAAACTCTGACACGCGAAGAAATAAAAGTTAAAAACATTCCTTACTACGGAATGATTCGTGACGGAATCGGTTACATTAAACTGAATAGTTTTACCGAAGGAGCGGGACGGAATGTAGCGGAGGCATTAAAGGAGCTTAAAGAAAAAGGAAATCTTAAGGGTGTTGTATTGGATCTTCGGAGTAATCCGGGCGGACTGCTTAATGAAGCTGTAAATGTGTCAAATGTTTTTTTGCCTAAAGGACTTGAAATCGTAAGTACAAAAGGGAAAATACAGGATTTTAACAAAACATATAAAACGATTAATGAGCCGGTTGATACGAATCTGAAACTCGTTTTATTGGTTAACAGTTCTTCTGCTTCCGCATCGGAAATTGTATCAGGTTCAATTCAGGATCTCGACAGGGGTGTTATTTTAGGCCAGCGTACTTTTGGAAAAGGATTGGTACAAACTACACGTTCTCTGTCTTATAATACTCAATTAAAAATTACCACTTCGAAGTATTATATTCCGAGTGGGAGATGCATTCAGGCTTTAGACTATTCACATCGCAATGAAGATGGAAGCGTCGGGAAGATTCCTGATTCATTGGTTACTCCTTTCAAAACCCGTGCGGGAAGAGTCGTATACAATGGCGGAGGAGTATTGCCTGATGTCGTTACGGAAGCGAGGAAGTACAGTAATATTTCCACCAGCCTGCTGAATAAAAATATCGTGGCAGAATATGCTACCTATTATTATTACAAGAATCCGAAATTTAATGGTAACGATATTCAGTTGGCCGAAAAGGATTTTACCGATTTTCAATCGTTCATTTCGAAAAAAGACTACGATTATTCTACCAAGAGCGAAAAGTCACTTGACGAACTTAAGAAAAATGCTGAGGAGGAAAAATATTTAGCCGCGCTTCAGTCTGACATCGATGCTTTGAAATCTAAACTTGCACATGATAAACAGGCTGATGTAATGAAAAACAAATCGGAGATCATTAATTTACTTGAGGATGAAATCGCGTCACGTTATTATTTTCAAAAAGGACGTGTAAAAGAATCGCTTACGCATGATAGTGAACTCGACAAGGCAATTGAACTATTGAATGATTCAGGGAACTATTATGGAATTCTGAGTGGAGCCATAAAAGCGGATTCCCGAAACATCAACGAAACGGAAGAAAAATAGTTTTTGTGACTAACCGAAAGAGAAAGTAAGTATGATGAATTTACGACAACTTCGCATTGCCGATCATCTATACTTCACCGGTTTAATGATGCTGGTCGCCGGATTGCCGGTATCACTTTTTCTGACCAGTCTCTCGCAATTTTTTCTCATTGGCTCATTTTTATTCGGAGGCAATTACCGTGAAAAATTTCAGAGATTTTTTGCGAACAAAGCTGCAGTATTGTTGACGGGCATCTGGCTGATGCATTTACTGGGAATGCTTTGGACAAGCGACATCAATGAAGGTTTTAAAGACCTGAGGATAAAGCTTCCATTGCTTTTACTTCCGGTTATTATTGCAGGTAATAAGCCAATCTCTGCTACTAAATTGAGGATTGTGTTATTGACTTTTGTTGGCGCTGTTTTTTGCGGGACAATGGTAAGCATGGCTGTACTCGTTGGCATCATTCAAA
>CAZAON010000048.1:0-5914 GCA_964486655.1 uncultured Flavobacteriales bacterium | reverse complement strand
AGTATTAAGTATTAAGTATTAAGTATTGAGAAATGTATTTTAGAGTGAAACTTTGTGTGCTTCGTGTACTCTTGTCTTTGTGTAAGAAAAAGGATTGACTTTAATCAATGATAAACTTACGTGTGGAAAATCCATTGTCTGCATCCGACAATTTCACGACATACATTCCTTTAGCGAAAGAGGATACATCAATTGTTTTATCTCCGGATGTTTTTCCATCAGAGATCAACGATCCTATCAAATCATAAATCTGATATCTGCATTCTTTTCCGGGTTCGGAACGAAGGTGAATTAAATGAGTAGCCGGATTCGGATAGAGTGAAAAAGCAGGTGAGTTTCCTTTAGCTTCGTTGATTCCAACCAGTGAAATATCTCTTCCGAAAAGCGGTCTGATCATCCATGATCCGGCCAGTTGTGACTGATACCAGAAGCCATCAATATGATAAAACATCTTATCGCGTGAATCCGTATTGCGGTCAAATCCGATTCCGTATAAGGTCTGCGGTTCGTTCTGAATCATTCCGACCCAGATATTACCCGGACCAACCACAAGCAAACTATCAAATAGATAAGTCTTGAAAACATTTATTCCATCGAATGTATCCGGTTTCTGATTGATCAGACGATACATTTCAACCGATGTATTTGAAGTTACATTTACATCGCTCCAAACGGTGAGCTGAAAAAGCTTGTTGGTGATGTCTATGCCGGTCGGATTAAAATAAATCTGTACGCCACGAAGAGTATCCTGCTTCTTTATATCAAACTGATAAGCGGCCCAGACATCTGTGTTGCCTGTCAATCCATAAGAGGATTCCGCACTGCCATTATCGTAGGAATAGTAATTGTAAAAATCCTGATAATAAAAACTGCTATCGTTAAAATTATTTTGATTAGGCGGTGAATCGGAATATGATTTCACCAGAAAACTTGCGCTATCTTCGGGATTAACGGGAAATTGAAAACCGTTCAATGGTATCGTATAACCTGTATCACTAAGAAGATTTAATCCGACAATTGTTGATGGAAGAGTGAAGACTGTATTGGTACCGGCATCATCTGTGACACTGATAAATGGTGCAACAGCCGAAGGTCCATAGTCAAAATTTCGAATGGTATCATCCATTGTCGTCTTCATCATCGTTGCCTGCATTCCATTCACCTTGTAATGTGAATAGGGCATTGAAGTGTACTCCTTAATCATTGTTTGCTGGGGATGGATGAAGCCAAAGTCCGATATTGGAGCATTTTCAATTGTATTCAATCTAATAATAACGTAATCCAGATTCCAGTGATCACGATTTCCATTTACGGTTGCGATGTTATAGAAGCGAAACTGGAACCCATCGAAGAAATACTTTGCATCGGCAATTCTGATATTTATTCTTTTGAAAGCAGTATCACATCTGCCGGGAACTGACCAGACAGTGGTCCAGGTCTCGGAAGTATCTTTGAATTGAAGCACGAGTGAATCTTGTGCTTCCGGACAATCGCCAAGGCCTTGCGGCTGGTAGAAAAAACTTAACCACAAACTGGTATCTCCGGGAGGCACTTGCTGCAACCTGATCGGGCGGGAGGTAAGGTAGTCGGCTATTGAATCTGCAGTAGATGACGGATGATAGGGTTGCCCAAATTCATTGAGTCCGTCAAACGTTGCAATACCAATAGTAACAGGATCTGCACTGTAATTGTTATTGATAAAAACATTTCTATCCGTCCACAAACTATCAGTTGGATAAACACTATTGAGCGAGAAGTCCTCTATAAATGGTAGAAAGGCAGTATCATTTACAGCGGCGCGTCTTTGAGTTGACGGATTGAATTGTAGTTTTGTTAAAACAGGATTTACACTCAAAGGAAACAGAACTTCCTGTGCAGTAATATTCAGAGGGAAAAATAGGACTGCGATAAGAAAATGGTAGTATTTCATAGGGCGGATAAAAGTACAAATTAAAGAGGGTAATTAAAAATCAGTAAGACTTAGTTAAAAGTGAACGAATAATGCAGAAAATAATTTAACTGACCCATTCAATATTCAATCTACACTATCCTTCATTCAAGATAAATATCCACATTCGCGCCTGCCGGTAAAAATGAGTCTTCTCCCGGTGAAGGTGTCTGCAAATAAACTCGGGCTCCCGCCGTATCTTTTGTGTCATAATTGACGGCACCCAAACTTAGTGAAGAGCGAATTAACCTGGCGAGCGCCTGATTGCGTGTTAAACCGGTAAGATCGGGAACCTGAACTTCTCTTTCGCCCATACCGTCGCCCAGTACCAGATCAATGGACGAACCTTTCGGAATCATTGTACCCGGCTTTATGACTCTTCCTTTATATCGTTGTTCGAGAACAGCATTCTTGGCAAGATCGGGGCGATAGATAATTTCTCCTGTAACTAATCCGAATGACTGCAACATGGCTTCTGCTTGTCTGAACGATACGTCAACCAGGTCAGGCATTTTCACATCAGGAGGCTGGGTCGCGTTAATAGTCAGGTAAATCATCCGGCCTTCCTTTACTTTACTTTTCGCGGCAGGGTCCTGGTCCAGAACCGATCCCGGCGGCATATCACTGTCGTAAAGTGAATCAACTATGCTGTAATGAAAATTATGTTCCGCCAGCAGAGCATCAATTTTATCAATCTTTTTTCCTTTCAGATCAGGAACGGGAATGCTTTCTCCGTGATGAGTAAAATTATTCAGCAACATCGTGATTACGAAGAATGACACTAAAATCACTCCGAACAGGATGAAAAGATTTTTGAAAAATACTTTACTGCTGATAAATTTGAAAAGTGACATGTTATTGAATATTTACCGGCTTATTCCTTTGCATGCCGTATCTTAATATTTTGTCAATGAAATCGTATGGTTTATATCCCGCGATCGCTGTCTGATGGAAGATGCATGTAGCAGGTGTCATTCCCGGCAATGAGTTTACTTCGATAAAAACAGTTTCCACTTTTCCATCTTTGAGAACGCGGACAAAAGCGTCTATCCTTGCATAACCCTCCACATTCAACAGTATTGCAGCTTTCCTGAACTCTTCTTTAACAATTTCTGAAATGCGCTGACGTTCTTTTGCATCTTTAGCATAGCGGGCAGGAGTGATGTTTTGACCTTCACCGGCAAGAAATTTTTCTTCAAGCGATAATACGTCTCCTCCTGATAATGCTTCCGATGCCTCGAAAACTTCATAAACACGATCTCCATTCTCATCAATCCGAGTAAGCATTCCTCCTGTGATTTCCAGAAAATGCTTCGCATCTCCCTTTTCAATCAGGTCTTCAATCAGGAATGATTTCTTTTGAGGAAATTCTTCCTTCGGCTTGAGATTCAGTAATTGAGTAAACTTCGGTGTTAGCTCTTCTGTCTTTCTTAAAATCGCATCTCCGAAAACAATAAGTTCCTCTTTATTTTTAATTTTCTTCACCGCGCTGCTGCAGCCATCATCAACGGGTTTTGCTATAATCGGGAAACGAAACGATGAAACGATTCGCTGTACCGCTTTTTCTTTATCTGAATTCCACTCATCTTCATTCATCAACGTATGATTCGCTACAAGAAAACCATTCTTTCGAAGCAATTCATTCGTTTCGTATTTGTTAATCGTAATTCGTGATGAGTCGACGCCGGAACCGTTATACGGAATCCCGTTTGCTTCCAGCCTGCGCTGCACTTCGCCGTCTTCACCCGGTCTGCCATGCAATGCGATAAATGCCGCATCACAGAGTTTAACCAGGTCGGTGTAACTGATTTGTTTTGGTTTTAGAACATCTTCAGTCGAGGTATACTTCGAAGTAATTCCTTCGCATTGATTCATGATCTCCTTAATGACTTCATGAACCGAATAATGAATCGCCTTTTCCCTGATATCATCCGCATTATCTTTCAGCATCAGGTTTACCGGTATCTGATACATGATGTGCTCCTGATCCGAACCTGTTAAGAAAACGGGAACCGGTGAATAGGTATCCGACGAGGACAATTTTTCATAAATGTTTCTGCCGCTTTCAACTGATATATGCCGCTCAGAAGAATAACCTCCCATGATAACTGCAACTCTTAATTTCTTTGATGCATTTCTTTTCAGAATTAAAATGTTGTCGTCCAGGCGATGAAGCAACTGTGGAATATGTGTATTGTCAGACATGTCTGACATTCGTTCCGATAAAGAGGTGCGGATAATAAATGTCAGGAACTGGGAGGGATTCAGTCCGATCTCGGCTGCCTGATGAAAGAAAAACGATGAAGGCATCATTCCCGAAGTCGTATTCGGATCATTCAAAAAAATCTTCCCTTCACCGGTTACGAAACCATCTATCCTGGCATATACATTGAAGTTGAAAGTCGAAAATAATCTCTCACATTCTTTCCTGATTTGCTGAATAACGTCAAACGGCAATTCGATCGGAGTAATTTTACGTGATAGTCCGGGCAGATATTTCGAGCGGTAATCAAACAACTCTTTTCCTTTTCGAATTTCAGTAGGAGGTAAGGCAACAGGCTGGTTGTTTTCATTGCGAATAACGATGCATGAAAATTCTTTTCCTTCGATGAACTGTTCAACCAATACTTCACTTTCTCCATCACATGCTTCAAGAGTAATTTGCCGGTTATCATTTTCGAAAGCGGCTTCAATCTTTTCTTCAAGCAGTGTAGGATGAAATACCTTTTCAGTTACGGTTCCGACAGTTAATAATACCGGCAATCCCAATCCTTCGCGTATGTCTGTTAAGGTTCTGACGAAATTCATTTTCGCGATTTCATTCTGTGACATCCATTCGTCTATACCGATTTCGCGGATAAAAAAAGCATGATTCACGGATGCGGTGAATGCATCGCTGTTGTCTTCATTCAGAACCCTTACGCCGATGGAAGAACCCTGGTGAGCGGGTTTAACGACGCATGGAAAACCAACTTTCTTTTTAACGGTACCATATAATTCCTGATGTTTTCCTGATTTCCAGTCTGTTTTGGAAATGGTAAAGAATGCCGGACCATCGAAGCTTTCCGACTTCATTAATTTTTTTTGTACGGCTTTATTGATTCCAAATGCGGAAGAAAAAACTCCGGATCCTGAATATGGAATTCCCGCATATTCGAGTAAACCTTGTATACGACCGTCTTCTCCGTAGGGTCCATGCAGACATAAAAAAGCAAAGTCAATTTCTTTCTTAAGTTCCGAAATTGTCAATACCCTGCCGATTCCGTGAAGGAGTTTTTCCTGATCGTGGAAATTCAATTCACCAAGACTTTCAGCATAAATCTGATAATTTGAAGTGGTATCATTGAGTGCGGAAACGGGGGGATAAAAATCACGGATGCTTCCTTTGTAAATATACTGCCAGTTGAGATGAACGAAATTCCCGAAGCTGTCGACGAATATCGGTACGGGTTCAAACAGGGATTTATTGAGGTTATCGTAAACGGTGCGGCCGCCTGCAAAAGAAATTTCTCTCTCACGCGAGAAGCCACCGAAGATTATTCCAATTTTAATTTTCATGAATTTTTTGCCGGTATGCAAAGTTACTCATTTGCATGCCTGAAGCACGCTAAAGGACACCGACTTTTCAAAACGTTTTGTTCAAAAGTATTATTGTAGAGGAAGAATGAAAAGTGAAAATTTAAGGCCCGGTTCTATCGGATGAATAAGGGGGTTAAAGTATCCTAATTCTTCAATATCCGCATCCCGAATCAGCGATTATCTGCGGACACATTCAAATAAATGTTAGCTGACGAAGCCCCTTGACTAATTCTATAAGAAAGTGCCTCCTGAATCTGCGAGTATCAGCGCGAAAATTTTCCCGCAGATACTCGCAGATTTATTTTAGCGGGCTGTGTTTTCTAAAATACCTCTCGCAGATTACCGCTGATCCGGGTTGCAAAATTGACAAGACCGTGCAATGATCTG
>CAZAON010000047.1:0-10198 GCA_964486655.1 uncultured Flavobacteriales bacterium | reverse complement strand
AAACCCTCTGCGGTAATTTTACTGTAGTTTGTTGGATTAGTCTCAAGTCCGAGCACAAGGTGATCTGCCCTGATATATTTCGCGCCATTATCCTTATTTACCAGCCTTCCGTCATTGCTTCTGTATCCAAGAACCGTAAATGCAGGTAATTGATAATAACTTCCCGTATTAAAATTTATAAAAGTTTTTGGCGTCAATTCGTATGAGAAAGAAAGACGGGGTGAAATCTGTTTTAACGGATTATTCATTGTTGAAGAATAATCATTAAAGTCAGTCCTAATTCCGAAAGATACAGTTAGCTTTTCCCTGAAGAATTTTTCACCCGCCTGAAAGTATAAAGCGAACATGTTAATTGGTAATTCAGATTTAAAGTCTACAGTCGAAATGGCGCCGTTATTTTCTATTTTATTATAGGTATCGTTTGTATAATTCGAATGTTCATACTCTAATCCATAATTTAGTTTAAAAGTATTCGTGTACTGAACTTTCTCAACTCTGAATTTGTTTTTTGTTTCAGTTGAATTGTAATCGGAGATTAGATTCTCAGGCGTGTCAATATTGTTTTCGTACTTTATTGAACTGTTATTTAAGTGACTCCTGCTAAGTACAAAACTTGTATAGCCGGTCGGATTAAATATTTTGTAATTCGCCCCGACCGTATAATTCCATTGGTTGTTTGTTGGAATGTATCCAAGAATATAGTTGTTGCGTTCAATCGTAGAAGAATCGGTTACACCATCGTTAGCGGATTTGTTCAATTCAAAATCATCAATTGCCGCAAGTCCGATAAATGTAAGCGTACTCTTGTTGTTAATCTTAATTGAGTGCTTAAGCTGAAAATCGTTGTAGGTTGGCAGAAAAGGAAGCTTTAAAGCTTTAAACAAAAATTGCAGATACGATCTCCTCGCCGACAGAATAAAATTTGATTTTTTCCCCGCAGGTCCTTCAAGAGTCAGACCGATATCACTTGATCCTGCCATAAATGTACCTGTAAGTTTCTCGTCATTTCCCGCAATTTGTCGGAAGTCCATTACAGAGCTAAGAGCGTTGCCACGGTTTGCCGGAAATGCCCCGGAATAGAAGTCAACTTCACGTATAAAATTCACATTGATAAGTCCGACGGGCCCGCCCGATGAGCCCTGCGTCGCAAAGTGGTTGATATTCGGCACTTCAATGCCGTCGAGATAAAATGTGTTCTCATTCGGAGCGCCACCTCTGACAATGATATCGTTGCGAAATGAAACAGAGGAACTGACTCCGGGTAGTGACTGAATGACTTTTGAGATATCTCTGTTGCCGCCGGGGTTCCGGTAAATTTCGGCACTGCTGATAGTTTTCAAACTAACCGGACTTTCTTCCGTTTTATTAAAAGGGGAGGCTGCAATTACGACTTCATTGAGTTCTGTTGCATTTTCTTCAAGCGGAAAGTCGATCGTGGTAGGCTTGGTAGATGTTACGACAACTTCGTAAAGTGTTAATGTTTTGTATCCGATAAAGCTACAGGATACAGTATAGGTTCCGGGTACGACTCCGTTTATTTTGTAGAATCCATTTGTATCAGTTGTAGCTCCAAGGTTCGTGTTTACTATTATAACATTGACAAAAGGTAATGGTTTGTTACTAATCTTGTCGATGACTTTGCCTTTGATGCTGCTTGATTGTGCGAATGAAAAAGCAGGTAAAAGTAAAATAATCAGACATGTCAGTTTTTTAATAATCATCATTCAGATTCATTTTATTGCAGGAATTCAAATTAAGGTTTCTCGCGCAGGTGCAAAATAAACCAAACGCACCGGAATTTCCGAATTATTCTCACAATATCAAATGCTAGGCAATATTGAATACCCGATGACAAATACATTTGTAAAAGGTTTATTTAATATCTTTAAACATGTTATTGAGGTTTGATATAATAGAGGAAGAAGGTAAAAACTATACATGTGTTCTGACGCAGTTCGTTTTTCAGGTTTTCATTTTATTGTTGATCACTTTTAATTCATCAGGAAAGGACAGAGGGATTAATTATAATAGAAATACTACGGAACAGCTGAAGTCGAACAGGGTAAAAGAAATAAGAGTTTTTCTGGGTAATAAAGAAACTAAACTAACGCATATATTTTTAATCGATAAGCATGGCGTGATTATTTCCCATTTACATTACGATGGTTTTTCGGAAGCATCGGGGCCGCTGACGGAGGAGTTTAATTATACCAAAAATTTGCACACCTATTTTCGGGGAAGAAAGGCTAAGGATGGTATTGTTCAACCTTATGAAAGAATAACCTCGACATTTTCGAATGATGGAATAATTTTACGAAAGGTGAGTGAAGAATATTCCGACAATCTGACAATTACAAATGAATCTTATAATTCAGAAGATGCTAAAGAGATTGACCGGAAGAAGTATGTAATTCACCGGGCATCGGGAGATACACTTAGAATAATTATACATAAAAAGGTTAAAACACTTGAGGAGTATACAATTTATGTGAAAGGTTCAGGGCAATGGATAGAAGAAGAAAAAAGTATAACTACTTATGATTCAATTGGGGTATACCAAACCTATTCTTTATACAAGAATGGTGTATTGAATACAAGAAAAATAAATAAACAAACCGAAGACGTGACCGACAGCATTTATCGATTTGATGATGAGAATAGAAATCCACTTCCAGTCGGTATACCTTCTGTTGATACTTTATATTCAAACACAGCGGAAATAACATGGCCGCTTAAGTCTGAAAAATCGGGGAAATTTATGATCGTTGTGCAGAATGGCTTTAATCATTCTCCTGAGCAGATTTTTATATATAACTCAAAAGGACTTATGGTAAAATCCATATTCGTTCCCAATCCCGAAGCAAATGAACGGATGGAGTACAGTTATTGGTAGTTCGCGGGGATTCTATCAATTTGTGCATGTTTGAAAAAACTATATTATATGACAAATATCATAAATTGAATAACACTAATGAATTGTTAATTGCCATTATTTAATACATTTGATAATTAAACCTTATGCAATATATGTTAATTGACTCCTTTAAGAGGATTGGCTTTCTTATCGTTAGCGTCCTTCTGACTGCATCATGCAAAAATGAAAAAACAACCAGTCAGATAGTTCCGGATGTAAATGTTGTAACTGCTGCGCAGCGGACCTTGCCGGTTTATTCGGAATATATCGGACAAACCTTTGGGCAGAGTGACATTGATATTCAGCCACGGGTTGAAGGATGGATTACTGGTATCCACTTTAAGGAAGGGGACAAGGTGACACAGGGGCAATTGCTCTATACAATTGATGACATACAATTGCGTAATAAACTTGCTTCGGCACAGGCAAGAGTAGCCGAGGCAGAAGTATTGGTGCAAAAAACAAAGGCAGATTTAGCCAGGGTAGAGCCATTGGCAAAAATGAAAGCATTAAGTGAAAGAGATCTGGATGCTGCGAAAGCGGCCTATGAGGCTCAATTGCAGAACCTTGAAAGTGCGAAGGCGCTTTATAATAATGCAAGTGTGGAATTCGGATATTCAAAAATTGAAGCACCTATTTCCGGCGTTATCGGAGTGTCAAAGGTTTTGGTAGGAGATTATGTTTCCCGTAGTATTGGTAAAAACGTTATCAACACAATTTCTGCAATCGGTGCAATGCGCGTACGGTTTTCAATTTCGGAAAATGATTATTTGAATTTTAAAAAGAAAGCTGCTGAAGGTGCAACAACAAAAGAGATTGTTGTGGAAATGGTTCTGGGCGATGGAACAGTGTATCCTGAGAAGGGGAAAATTGATTTTGCCGACCGTACGATTGATCCGGAAACGGGTAGTTTGCTTGTCCAGGCGATATTTCAGAATAATGCCGGTATGCTTAAGCCCGGGCAATATGCAAAAATCAGATTTATTACAGACAAATTGGTTGATGCGGTAATTGTTCCGCAGCAAGCTATAAATCAGCTGCAGAGTATTTATCAGGTTTATGTATTGCAGAATAATAAAATCGTTCCCCGGCCGGTTGAGGTCGGAATGCGTGTTGGAAGTAACTGGGTGATAAGTAAAGGACTTAAGTCGGGAGAAAAAGTTGCTATGATCGGAAATGCCGTTGTAAAACCTGATATGGAAGTGAAGCCGGTTGACATGAACTGGGATTACGATTCCGAACAGTCAAAGTAATATACCAACTATTATTCTAAGAATTTCAGTGCAAATAACATTCTAATATATGAGTGAATTTTTTATATCACGACCCATTTTTGCAATGGTACTTTCAATCCTGATGATTATTTTAGGATTGCTTGTTTTGCAGGGGATACCTGTTTCGCAGTATCCGGAAATCACTCCGCCTATGGTAAAAGTAACTGCCAATTACAGCGGAGCGAATGCCGTAAACATGGAACAGACGGTTGCCACACCGCTTGAGCAACAGGTAAACGGCGTGGAACAAATGATTTACATGCGTAGCATAAATACGAATGATGGTGCGACAACTCTTGAAGTTTCCTTCGAAGTGGGTACGAATCTCGATAATGCTAACATGTTGACTCAGAATCGTGTTTCGCAGGCAAATCCTTTTCTTCCGCCTGAAGTAAAAGAACTGGGTGTGACAACTAAAAAGTCACTCACTTTCCCGTTAATGCTTGTTTCTCTTCGTTCGCCAAACAGAACTTACGACTCAAAATTCATTAACAATTATGCATTTATCAATATTGTCGACCACCTTAAAAGGATTAATGGTGTAGGTGATGTTTTTGTATTCGGAGGATCTGAATATAGTATGCGTATCTGGCTGAAACCCGATCTTCTTGCAAGATATGATCTCACAATACAGGATGTGACACAGGCGCTGAAAGAACAGAATATTATTAAAACAGGTGGAAGCTTTGGTGCTGAACCTGCAGTACCCGGAACACAAAACACTTACGTCGCGCAGCTGCAATCACGTCTTATTACTGAAAAAGATTTCGGAAATATTGTTTTAAAGTCGAGTGCCGGCGGCGCTCTCGTTTATTTACATGATGTAGCCCGCGTTGAGTTGGGAACCGAAGACTATAAAATGACAAGCCGCCTGAATAGTTCTCCTGCAGCTACTATCGCGGTATATCAGATTCCGGGCACAAATGCACTTGACGTTGCGGCAAAAATTAAAAGTAAAATAGAGGAACTTGAACATCGGTTTCCTCCCGACATTGAGAAGGAATATGCGCTTGATACGACTTTGGCTGTAAGTGAAGGGATCAATGAAATTGTTCACACGCTTTTCGAAGCTGTATTACTCGTTATACTTGTTGTATTCCTGTTTCTTCAGGACTGGCGTGCAACATTGATTCCGCTCTTAACGGTGCCGGTTTCGCTGATCGGAACTTTCATCGTATTTCCTTTGCTCGGATTTTCGGTGAATGTATTGTCGTTACTCGGTCTGGTGTTGGCGATCGGACTCGTAGTGGATGATGCCATTGTAGTTGTTGAGGCTGTAATGCATCATATTGAACACGGACTTTCACCAAAGGAGGCAACGCGAAAAGCCATGAAGGAAGTGGGAGGACCTGTGGTTGCAATTGCCGTAATTCTAGCCGCTGTATTTGTTCCGGTCGCAATGACAGGAGGGATTACCGGAAGATTGTACCAGCAATTCGCAATAACTATTGCCATATCAGTCGCCTTCTCTGCTTTTAATGCATTGACATTAAGTCCGGCCCTCGCATCCATTCTCTTAAAACCAAAGAAGGAATCAAAGGGAATGCTGGCCCGTTTTTTTTCCGCTTTCAACCGGGTGTTTGACAGGTTTACAAATGGCTATGTAAAGGTCGCCGGATTTTTTGCGCGTAAACTTATTGTGACCGTTGTTATTTTGCTTGGTATTGTTGGAGTAACAATTTTATTAGGAAAGAAAATTCCTGCCGGATTTGTTCCCGAAGAAGATCAGGGCTATTTTATCATGGCCGTGCAACTCCCTGATGCCGCCTCGTTGCAGAGAACCGATATTGTTACTAAAAAAGTCGAAGCAATTCTTAAAGGGATTCCGGAGATTGAATTGTATACAACAATTAATGGAAACAACCTTTTAACGAATACGGTTTCGCCGAATTCCGCAACATTTTTTGTCTCACTGAAAGAATGGAAGGAAAGAACTAAAACAGCGAATCAACTTACTCAGGAAGTTAATGCCATATGCATGAAGAATATTACAGAAGCTACTGTAATTGCAATCGGTCCGCCTCCTATTATTGGTTTAGGAAACGGGGCAGGCTTCTCCATGTATCTGCAGGACCTTGGGGGAAGCTCTCCGCAATATCTGGCCGAACAATCGCAGAAATTTATTGCGGCAGCCAGTAAGCGTCCGGAGATCGCAAAGGTATTCACCATGTATAGGGCTAATGTTCCGCAGAAATCAATTGTTGTTGATAAGGATAAAGTTCAGAAGTTGGGATTGAGTCTTGATGCCGTAAATCAGACAATATCTACTTTGATGGGCTCTTCATTCATTAATAATTTTAATCAATTCGGTCGCCAGTATAAAACCTATGTTATGGCCGAGGACAGTTATAGAATGAGACCGGAGGATCTTTCTCAATATTATTCACGAGATAAAAACGGAAGAATGATTCCGCTTAGTACACTTGTCACCGTTAAAGATACGGTAGGTCCGCAGTATACAAACCATTTTAACATATACCGGGCGGCAGAGCTTGGCGGAATGCCGGCGCCAGGCTATAGTTCGGCCGAAGCTTTAAAAGCGTTGGAGGAAACCGCTAAAGAAGTATTACCCGCCGACATCGGTTATCAATGGAGCAATATTTCATATCAGGAAAAAGAGGCAGAGGGGAAAGGCGCAACAGTATTTGCAATGGCATTGTTATTTGTATTCCTGATACTTGCCGCACAATATGAAAGCTGGAAGCTTCCTTTCAGTGTTCTGCTCGGAACCCCTTGGGCAGTTATGGGCGCATTCATAGGTTTGTTTATTTCGGGGTTGTGGTCTTTGAGTTATGTCAATAATGTATTCGCGCAAATCGGACTTGTGATGCTCATAGGGTTAAATGCCAAAAATGCAATTCTTATTGTCGAGTTTGCCAAAATGAAAAAGGAAGCAGGCGAGAATGCACTTAATGCCGCACTCGATGGCGCTAAACTTCGATTCCGTCCGATTCTCATGACTTCTTTAGCATTCATACTTGGTGTTATTCCATTACTTACTGCCTGGGGTGCTGGAGCAGAAGGCCGAAAGGTTATGGGTATGGCAGTTTTCAGCGGAATGATTACTGCTACCATTGTGGGTGTCATTTTAATTCCTGCATTCTTTGTAATGATAGAGGGAGGAAAAAAGAAGAAAGAAAACGGAGACAGTGATAAAGCTAATTTACAAGTGGAGGGAGGACATTAATATGAAGAGGATACTTTATTATTTTTTGTTGACTACTTTCATTTTGGCCGGTTGCATGGTTGGAGGTAAATATGAAACTCAACAAACATACACTGCGGATACTACCTATGTTTATCCGAATGGTCAGAATAAAGACTCGCTGAAGCTGGTTAATTGGACCGATTTGTATAAGGATGAGGCATTGTCGAAGTTGATCAAACTTGCTCTTGACAGTAACCGGAATTTTATGATAGCGGCAGCTCGTGTGGAAGAACTTCGTGAAAGAGCCGGTATCGTGAAATCAAACTTATGGCCTTCGATTGGTTATAATGCAACAGCCGGCACTGCAACGGTTGGAACAAATGCTCAGGCTGTCGGAGCCGCAATTGATGGTAATTATTTTCAGATGTATGGAAGTATGAACTGGGAATTGGATCTTTTTGGAAGATTACGTCATGCTAATCGGGCCGCCCAGGCAGCATATTTGTCGGAAGTCGAAAATCAAAATGCAATTCAGGTCGCTCTGATCGGGCAGACAGCCGAATTGTATTTTATACTTCGTGATTTGGATAACCGGCTCGAAATCGCAAAGCGCACACTGGCTTCCAGGAAAATTAATACAGAATTAATTACAGAGAGGTTTAATAAAGGATATGTTCCGGAACTGGATAAGCTTCAGGCAATACAACAGGAGGCAACGGTGGAAGCTGCAATTCCTGAACTGGAGCGCCTGATTATTGAAACTGAAAATGCTTTACGCGTAGTAACCGGTCAAAGGCCGGGATCAATTGCAAGGGGATTGGCAAATGATCAGCAGAATATGGGCCCTGAAATTCCGCCCGGTTTGCCTTCAGAACTATTATTGCGCCGCCCTGATATCAGATCGGCCGATAGAGATGTAGAGTTTCAATTCAACAGGGTTGGTTTGGCAAAGGCAAATATGTTCCCGACTATTTCTCTGAACGGTATACTTGGATTTGCTTCGCCTCAATTAAGTTCAATGTTATCGGATAATGGTTTTTATGCTGCAGGTTCCGGAAGCTTATTTGGCCCTTTATTCGAATTCAATAAGAACCGTCGTTTCAAAAAGGCGGAGGAATTCAAACTAAAAGAAGTCACCTACCAGTACGAACAAACGGTATTAAAAGCGTTTACCGAAGTTGATAATGCATTGTATGGTTATCGTTCATATAATCAACAGCTGGAAATACTTAACAAGCAGGTCGCGGCGGCAACAAAAGCGCTTGAACTTACAAATGCACGTTACGAATTCGGTTACACTTCTTATCTCGAAGTCATTATACAGGAGGATAATTTATTTGAAGCAGAATTACAGCGATCTTATATTCTTCAGCGAAAACTAAATTCAGTTGTTACTCTTTATAAAAGTTTAGGAGGAGGCTGGTAAAAAATTATTTGTGTTCTGAAACCAAAATGTAACGAAATGAAAAAACTCTTTTCGATTTATACTCTTTTTATTTTCATTCCAATCACACTTGTTTTGGAATTTTTCATGCCGGAGTCTCATACATTAATCTTTTTTTCTGCGGCCATCGCAATTATTCCCATTGCCCGTTTAATTAGTGAATCGACGGAGAATCTGGCTCACTATACAGGACAAGCCATCGGAGGATTACTAAATGCTACGTTTGGGAATCTTCCTGAGTTTATAATAATTCTTATGGCATTAAAGGCCGGACTGCATGAAATGGTCCTTGCATCTCTTATTGGTGGAATTCTTGGGAATTTATTACTTGCTCTGGGCGCTTCATTTCTACTGGGCGGATTAAAATATCACACACAGGAATTCAATCCGGCAAGCTCAAGAGTCTATGCTTCGATGATGGTTATCGCAGTAATCAGTATGATTGTGCCAAGTAGTTTTAATAATTTATTCGGGGGAGCCGATATTTTACGTGAACAATATTTGTTAAACATCGGAATTTGTTTTGTATTGCTTTTGACATACATTTTATACCTGATTTTTATGATTAAGACTCATCCCGATTTTTTTAAAAGCAGTAAAGGGGAATCAGAATCGGAGGAATCAAAACATTGGAGTATTCCAAAGGCAGTTATTTTTCTGATTATTGCTTCCGCATTAGCCGCATGGATGAGTGAGATTCTTGTCGGTTCAGCTGAAGCTACCGGAAAAGCTCTGGGTATGAGTACAACATTCATCGGATTAATAATTCTTGCGATTGTTGGCGGTGCCGCAGAAAGCCTCTCGGCAATAAGCATGGCCAGGAAAAATAAAATGGATTTGACATTAGGGATTGCTTTGGGAAGTTGTATACAAATTGCATTGTTATTGGCGCCGTTGGCGGTGCTGATGAGCTTTTTTATCTCGCCAACTCCTATTACACTTTCATTCGGAAGAATCGAATTAGGCGCTCTTTTACTTTCAGTCTTAATGGGAATCGTGATAGTTTCAGATGGCAAATCAAACTGGTACAAGGGCGTTCAGCTAATCACAATTTACCTGATAATAGCTATCCTTTATTACTACTTGCCCGAAATGACTCATTAGGCATATTCAATGAATAAGGAATAGGAATGTAAGAGTCTTACTTATGGAAAAAATTAATTTAGAAGAGCCTGTCATTCAGAAGCGATTGCTGAATCCGGTCGAGAGGATTTCCGAGATTCTTTTCGGATTGATAATGGCATTGACTTTTACCTGTACCATTAGTGTTATTGATGCGGACAGAGCTGAAGTAAAAGGAATGTTAATTGGCGCGATTGGTTGTAATATAGCATGGGGGCTGGTAGATGCGGTTATGTTCATACTGTTGTCTATGACAGAGAAAGGCAGAGGCATTACTATTTTGAATTTTGTAAGAA
>CAZAON010000046.1:0-24532 GCA_964486655.1 uncultured Flavobacteriales bacterium | reverse complement strand
TAAAATTCCCGCAGGAAGTAAAATTTACCTGGTCACATTTGAACAAAAACAAATGGCACTGACAGTTGAAGAGAAAATAAATGTTAAAGCCGGTCTGCTAAAAAAGGGTATACATCTTTTAACTTTCAGCTATTCCAATTTTGGCCTGGTTTCATTACTTAAATCAGCCCTGGCCATCGCTTACCTGTTCTTCTTAATTCCCGCGCAACGCATTCGTTTCATTCATGCCTGGGGAACACCTGCAGGGTCACTCGGCTATATTCTTAGTGTCATAACAGGTAAAACATTTATCATTGACAGTTACGAACCACATGCAGAAGCCATGGTTGAAAATAAGACGTGGCCTGAGGGCGGATTTAAATTCAAACTCCTGTTTTTTCTGGAGAAGAAATTATCGAAACGGGCCCGTTATATAATTAGTGCGACTGAAGGAATGAAAGAATATGCTTTACGAAAGTATCATGTTAATCTGACTGATTTCTTTGTGAAGCCTGCATGCGTAGATCTTAATGTCTTTAATCCGTCGAAACTGAAAAATAAATCTCTCCTTAAAGAGCTGAACCTGGAAGATAAAGTAGTATGTGTCTATGCCGGTAAGTTCGGAGGAATATATCTTACAGAAGAAGTTTTTCGCTTTTTACATTTTGCTGAATTAAAGTGGGGTGAAACTTTCAGAGCCCTTCTCCTTACTTCATATGATACAAATGAATTAAAAAGCTGGGCTGTAAAACACGGATTTAGCATTGATAAAATGATAACCAGGTTTGTTCAGCATAAAGACATTGCAGACTACATGGGATTGGCGGATTTCGCGTTGACTCCGGTAAAACCTATTCCGACCAAACGTTATTGCACACCGATAAAAGACGGTGAATACTGGGCCCTGGGACTTCCTGTCGTGATAACCAGAAACATTTCGGATGATTCGGAAATTATCCGGAAAAACAAAATTGGCGCTATTATAGAAGAGCTAAATGACTCCGGCTATAAGAAAGCAGTCGACGAGATCGCCGAAGTAATGCTGAGCAATAAGAAGGAAAATATCCGGGCTGTAGCGGAGAAATATCGCAGTTTTAAAATTGCCGAAAAAATCTACGAAACCATTTACATGGATGGCTCCGGAGGTAACGAAGCGGAATAGTCTTCTTCTTCAAATTTCAACCTGTCCTCCTCTGTCATGTCTTTATATGTTGACCAGATTATTATCAGACTAATGAGGAAGAATGGGATTGCCGGAATTTTATAACGTACCAGACTACCGAAATTCGAAGTCGTAAGTCCCACCGAAAATGCGAAGAAGATACTGAAGTACACAGTAAAGAATAAGATCCTGTGCCTGAACATGAGGCGGAACAAGTTGAATACTCTTAATTTAATTACCAGGTAAATTGTAAAGGCGAGCAAACCGAAATTTTCAATTCCGGACATGAGCATAGTAAAGTTATAACTCTCCCACAAATAAGGTCTGAACAATGCCGCATTAATGGCCAAAGGCATTTTTGAGAGAATCCCGCCCACAGTCGGATCAAAGTCTCCGATATCGAAAGAAGATCCCTGATAATATTCACTCTTTAAATCCATTTGCGTAAGCTTCGCCTTGTCAAGTACATTGTCAAGTGAATAATCACCAAGGAATCCGCTCATCAACCTGAGCATGATATATCCCGATAACATGGAAACAATAATCAGGAACGGAGTTGTAAATCCTTTTACCAATTTGTTATCCACCCGGAAAAGCTGAATACCTCCATACCAAAGGATACTACCGGGCAACAATGCGAAGAATATATATGGCTTAATCCAGATGAGCAGCGCCGAGCTTATGATCAGGAAAATGATATTTTTTGTAAAGTCTTTCTTCTGAGTCATAATAATACTATAGGAGGACGCGAAAAGACAAACGGAACTGAAAGTGATAGTGTCTTTAAGTAATCCCGACCCCCAGAAGAAAACGGAAGGAATAAAAAACAAAGCAAAGGCAAACTCCTTTGTCAGTTTTGGGAATTCCATAATCAGGGCCTGATACAAACGCCAGATAGCCCAGTAAGAAATCCAGGCAAGCAAAATTGTTGTGCCGACAAAACTTTTGAAAGTAATAAGGCAAAGAGGCCAGCATAGTTTTACAACGGCAATGGCATGTGGATCGGCCAGGTAAACCATATAGCCGGTATTGTTGTCAAACACCGACCATATTTCGGCATTGCGACTGAATAATATGTCAAAAAATGTTTTGGGCGATTTAGAGATCATGTTAATTACAACAACACAATCATTATAGTAATTCAGTGTATCACCGTAACCATAATAAACGGTATAAACGAGACATACCGAAACACCTCCCAGCAGCTTTGTCCACAGTCCCCACATATAAAACCGATAACTCGGATTAGTTTCAATGTTCTTTAACTGCCGGTTTTTGGATACAATGAAAATGATGATAATTAATATCGGGGCGATAATAAAATCAACAATTGTAATAGGTTCTATCATTTTCTTTTCAGAATTACAAACATAATAAAATCAATCATGATGATAACCTTCATTTCTGGTAATTGTTAGTGCCCTGTAAATCTGTTCTACCAGAATTAACCGCACCATTTGATGGGTCATTGTGAATTTCGAAACAGAAAGAACCATTCCCGCCGAATTCCTCAACTCTTCCGATGTCCCGAAAGCTCCGCCAACCACAAATACAATTCTTCCCAGTCCCTGATTCATCCATTTGGTAAAGTGCCCGGCCAGCTGCCTCGATGTAATTTCCTTTCCGTTTTCATCCAGAACAACGATAAAGTCACCCGGAAGGAATTTTGCACTCATCGATTTATGTTCTTCCTTCATTGCTTTTGTCCGGTCTTTTAGATCAGATGGCTGAAATACCTTCACTTCCACCGGTAAGTAGAATGGAATTCGTTTCAGATAAATTTCTATTCCTTCTTTCAGATAAGCATCACTTGTTTTACCAACAAAAAATAATACAATCTTCATTTAGTTGCCCGAATACAGCCTGGTTATGACTTCCCGCCGGTTTGTTGAGCTGACTAAAATAGCTCTTTATGCCATTACTATCACGAATTGTTGCTCACATGGTCAGGTTAATAACCTTATATTTGCAGTCTTACCGAATTAAAATCAAACGGTATCTTCAACGTTTTCAATGGCAGGATAATTGACAGACTACGAAGGATTCTAATGAGAAAAATGAACAAAATCAGAATATTAATTGCCTTTTTGGCCATCAGTTCAACAGTTTTTGCATTGGACATTTACGAGGAAATCGGCAATTCAATCCGCAGCGGTGATGCAAAGCAATTGGCCTCTTTTTTTGATAACTCGGTCGATCTTACAGTGTTGGATAAAGAAAATGTTTACAGCAAGGCACAGGCTGAATTTGTCATAAAGGATTTCTTCAGCAAAAACCCGCCAAAGTCATTTAACATGATCCATAAAGGGGCATCTCCTGAAGGAACTCAATATGCGATTGGAAATCTGGTCACCACAAACGGGAAATCACTTCGTGTTTCTTTTTATATCAAAAACACAGGCGGAAAATCAGCGATTCAGGAATTACGAATTGAAACGGAATAAGAAATACGGAATAGAATATCCCTATGTTCAATCCTAACTCATTACCGGTTATTCAGCAGATTGAAAAACTGATTGTCGATGCTTTAGCAGAAGATCAGGGAACCGGTGATCACAGTTCTTTGTCAACCATCGAAAGTGATAAAATAGGTTTAGGCAGGGTTAAGATTAAGGAAGACGGAATACTTTCAGGAATTGATATTGCGATTCTGGTCGCACGGCATGTAGATTCAACTCTCGATATAAATTCTTTTCATAAAAATGGTTCTCCGGTAAAAAGCGGAGACATTGTGATGGAACTGACAGGAAATGTAAGAAGTCTGCTAAGAGCCGAACGGATTTTATTAAACTTCATGCAAAGAATGAGTGGAATCGCCACTCTTACCAGGCAGTTTGTTAATGAAGTATCGGATACTAAAACTTCTATTCTCGACACGCGCAAAACCACGCCTAACTTCCGTTACTTTGAAAAGAGAGCGGTGTTGGATGGCGGTGGCAAAAATCATCGTTTTGGACTTTTCGATATGATCATGATCAAAGACAATCATATTGATGCTTCGGGAGGAATTACAAATGCGCTGGAAAGAGTTGCCTCCTATCTTGATAAAACAGGATTGAACCTGAAAGTCGAAATTGAAACAAGAAATCTTGCCGAAGTGCGGGAAGTTCTGAAATCTAAAATTGCGACACGGATAATGCTCGATAACTTCACGCCTGAATTACTTGCTGAAGCGATTGAAATTATTGGTCGGCGAATTGAAACGGAAGCTTCCGGCGGAATCACACTTAAAAATGTACGTTCCTATGCGCTTACAGGCGTAGATTTTATTTCGGTCGGTGCACTTACACATTCCTATAAAAGTTTAGATATCAGTATGAAAATTTCTGATAACTGATCATAAGTACAATTAACATTGGTAAAGAAAAAAATAAAGCATGCATCTTTAAAACTGGCAAGACAAATTGCTTTATCTCCTCCTTTCCAGTCTTTTATTTCATATACGAAAAGAACTGCCTTACCCGGATTTGACAACTTGCCGATTTACTATGTAGCTGATTTCTTTTTTACCGGAATTCAGCGTGGTAAAATAGTTACAAGGGCACAGGCATTAGCATTCAGTTTCTTCCTGGCGATTTTCCCGGCAACAATTTTTATCTTTTCTCTCATCCCCTATATTCCGATCAAGGGATTTCAGTCTGAATTACTTGAAATGATCAAAGGTGTATTGCCTTCGAATGCCTATGCAAGCGTTCGCTCCACCATCGAAGACATTGTGAAAATTCCCCACGGCGGACTTCTTTCATTCGGTTTTGTAACGGCTTTATATTTTACGACAAACGGATTCCTTTCGATGATGCGCGGATTTAACAGCTCGTATCATGTTGCTGAAACACGTTCGCCCTGGAAGCAAAGAATTGTCGCTTTTAATATTACCCTGATCATGTCGGTGCTGGTGTTAGTAGCGACTGTCATGCTCATTTTCGGTGAACAGGTTACCCACTTCCTGGCCCAGCAAAGCATACTTAAGTCGAAGACACAGGTTGCCTTGCTGATGATCGGCAAATGGTTAGTCATTCTGGCCTTATTCTTTTTCGGAATTTCGTTTCTCTATCATTACGGTCCGTCTCAGAAAAAAATGTGGCGGTTTGTCTCTGCCGGTTCTACAATGGCAACCCTCTCCTCCATTGTCGTTTCAACGGGTTTTGCTTATTTCGTGAATCATTTCGAAAGTTATAATAAGATTTATGGTTCGATCGGAACATTGATCGTAATCATGCTTTGGATATATTTCAATTCACTCATTCTTATTCTCGGTTTTGAGTTGAATGCAAGTATTGAAAATGCAAGAAAAAAACTTAAAAAAGACCAGACAATTGCTGTATGAAAATTCTGTTGACATCTGATCTTCGTTTACATAACAGTTTAAACGGAATGACTTGGGAATAATTCAAAAACAGGGAATACAAAATACGATAATAACATATCTTGGAATTATCATTGGTTTTGCCAACCTGATCCTCATTCAGCCATTCTTACTCTCCAAAGAAGAAGTCGGATTAGTAAGAGTATTGTTCGCTTTTTCCTCTCTCATTGCATCAATACTTCCGCTTGGTATTACAAGTATTACAATAAAATACTTCCCGCTTTTTCGAAATGAAGAAAAGGGTCATCACGGATTTCTTGGCTTTATATTGTTATTTCCGGTGGTTGGCGGATTGTTAGTATACTTTTTACTTTCAATTTTCAGGGATGTGATTATCGGACATTATATTGTAAACTCTAAATTGTTTGCCGATTATTTTGATTACGTACTTCCCTTCTCGATCATCCTTGGATTTATTACTGTTTTAAATACTTATTGCTTTTCATTGTTCAGGTCAACTGTTCCTTCCCTGCTGAATGATGTGGTAAACAGAATTCTGATGATTGTCATTATCTGGCTTTATTTTGAAAGGATATTTACTCTTGAATGGCTGGTAATACTTTATGTGGGAATTTATGCCATTCAGCTTGCGATGCTGATCATATATATGTACTCGGTAGATAAGCCTTCATTAAGGCCCAGCCAGACTTTTTTCAAAGAACAAAAGCTTTCCAATATGCTGAGTTATGGCTTCCTTCTCTCTTTTGCAGGAGTGGCTTCATTAGGCGTAAAATACCTGGACTCAATAATGATTGCGAAATATATGCCTATAGAATTCGTAGGGATATATAGTATTGTTGCCTTTATTCCGACCATTATTGAAGCTCCTTTAAATTCACTCGACCGCATTGCATATGCGAAACTTGGCCACTCGCTTGCCATGAATAACCATAAAGAAGTGGAAGAGATCTATTATAAGTCATCGAGGTATTTATTTTTAATCGGAGGTGCACTATTTCTAGGAGTAAATATTAACATACGTGATTTACTTTCATTTCTCCCTCCCGGATACAGTCAGGGTGTAAATGTTGTTTTAATTATAAGTTTAGGTACACTTATGAATATGGCGGGTGGATCGAATACTTCAATTATTTTTAATTCGCGTTATTATAAAATAGGCGGTTATTTATTAGTATTTGTAGCACTCATGGCATTTGGCCTGAACGTTTTGTTGATTCCGAAGTACGGACTTGAAGGGTCTGCAACGGCTACGGCAATAACGGTATGTACATTTGCGATCATGAGGTATTTAATTATCTATAATGGGTTTAAGCTTCAACCCTATGACTCAAAAATGCTGAAGATCGCTTTGATGATATTAACCTGTATGGCTCTCAATTATATCCTTCCGCATACGGAGTCAATTATTCTCAATATTGTTTACCGGTCTGTAATAATTTTCACGGTTTATATCAGCGGAACATACTTTATGAAAATTGTTCCTGAGTTTCATCATCTGTTAAACAGGATTCATCTGAAGAATTTGATGGGTCGTAAAAAAGGAAACTAAATAAATCAGGTTGATTTTCCGCTAAGGCAGAATTTTTTAAAGCACTTATCTCAATATGGTAATAGTGCCTTCTTTGCGGTTATCATTGTTTTCAATGATATAAACATACACATCGTTTGCAAGCTGTTCACCATTGTATCTTCCGTCCCAATGCACATTGGTGGCATCGCTGGTTTCGAACACCTTTTGTCCCCAGCGATTATAAATCGTGAGGTGATATATATCACACGGTCTGAAAATACTTACCGTATAAATATCATTATGTCCGTCACCATTTGGCGTAAATGAATTCGGAATAAAAACTTTTTCTCCAAGAGGAACTTCGAAACTGATTTCTTTAACAATTGAATCCACGCAAAGAGTGCCGGGGTTAACGATAAGCTTCACTGATTTTCTGCCGTCCTCAATAAATTTGTGTACAGGATTAATTTCGTTGCTGATAGCACCGTCACCAAAATCCCATTCATAATATGCTGCCCTGTTTGTCAGATCCAGGAAAGCTATTTCTCCTTTACAGGAATCAATGCTGATATCGAAATCGGGCCGTTTCTTGCTGACGAAAAAGATCTCCTTATTCAAAACAGATTTACAATGATGTTCTGATTCAACTGTCAGTGTTACAGGAATTTTACCCGAAATTGTATAAGAATGAACAGGTGATTCATCGACAGAAAACTCGTTGTCCCCAAAATCCCAATGTGTGTCAGACGCATTCTGAGACAAATTAGTAAACTGAACAACTGAATCGCATTGAGCGACTGAATAACTGAAATCAGGAACAGGCAGTGGAGGAATTGTGATAGTAACAGCCGAAGTATCCTTGCATGAAGAGTCAGTAACAACAGTCAGTAACAGACTATAGGTTCCCGGGTCTTTATATTTATATTTTCCTTCCTTGAAATACAGAGTACTGTAGTTGCCAAAATCCCATCTGCTTGCCGAAGCATTGATTGAATTATTAATTAAAGAGATTTCATAATTACATGTGTCGAGAGAAACGGAAAAATCAGAAACAGGTACAGGTAAAACATGAACAGTTTTGGTCATGGTATCATTGCAGGCGGAATCGGCCGAAGCGATCAGAACAACATTATAAGTTCCGGGTTCTGCAAAGGTGTGTATCGGATTTTTGACATTTGAAACACTGTCATCACCGAATTTCCAAATCCACGTATTCGCTGTTCCGCTAACTCCATGCGACATATCATAAAACTCAAACATATTGCTGCAATGAACATTTGATACGTTATAACGTGAAAAAAATTCGGGATAAACATGCACCATACCGTATGCCGTATCATTACAATCCGGGTTCATGGAGGAATAAGCTATGAGTGTAGCCAGGTATACACCTGTATCCGGATAAGTGTAGGACGGATTTTTAAGATTTGATGAATCAGAAGAAGAAGTTGGATCACCAAATGACCAGCTATAGGTTGCGGCATTGTAACTGTTATTGACAAATTCAGCCACACGTGTACCACAAAGTACGGCAGGAGGGTAAATTGATGCGACCGTTACATCCTGACAGGAGTTGAAATTAACATTGATCTGAAAGTCCCTCGTTGTCTGACCAATCAAAACACCATTCCGGTATTCCTTTATCACAATTCCATAAACAAATTGTCCCGAATAGCTGGGCGTACCTGTCAATATTCCCGTATGAGAATTAATTGACATTGGAATACCTCCTAACGGATCATTGGTTGAATAGGGCGCTTTAAAAGTAACATGCGAATAAGGTGGTGCATCGGGAGGATCAGGAATCGGATTGCTTTGAGAACCTCCATCATAAGGAGCTATCAATTCATACACCAATGAATCACCGTCTGCATCTACAGCCGATTGATCGAAAGTAAATGGTACATTTTTGCAAATGAACGTTGAAGGATGTTGTGAAAACACCGGATTACTGTTTATTGGTGCCAGTGAAGGATCAATTACTGTAAAATAAGTTGCACCGGTTGCCTGAACATTAATAAGATTTATGACTGAACTGTTTCTGCAGCATCTTTGATATGCAACGGTAAATGGTCCGCCCGTTGCCGGAATAGTTATATCAAATACATACTTGGCAATTTCATAACAAACATCTGTCGGAGGCGACATACAGGGTGAATTGATTGCATTTGGAACAGGCTGCTTTGAGGTAATTGAAACCTGCAGATTATTTATCAGATCATTGGATCCATCAAAAATTCCTATGACTGCCGGGTTATCAAATGGAGGAATTCCATTATAACAATCACGAAAAACCGTTAAAGTGATTTCATATCTGTTGACACCGACATATCGATAATTCATTTCACCGCCTACAATGTGAGTCGCCTGGCTTTTGTCCGCAGAAAAAATGAATACGAACAGCAAAAATATAATAGGTAGCTTTTTCAATTTTCAGTGACGATCAACAAATATAACTTTCCTGGCAATATGACCAAAACATTTATTACTAACAGGTTAAAGCTAATTTCCCTGCCCTGGTCATTTATAAATGGCCGTCATTTCTTCTGAATCGGACTTAAAACCCCTATACATGCCCTCAGAATTAAAAGGAAGGCAAATTTTGCCGGTTTTATCAACCGCCACTAAGCCGCCCTCACCCCCGATTTTAACAAGTTTTTGATGAACGACCACCTCGCAGGCCTCCTCCAGGGTAAGGCCTTTATATTCCATAAGACATGAAATATCATAGGCGACGACCGACCTGATGAAGAATTCACCGTGTCCGGTACAGGAAATTGCGCAGGTATTATTGTTCGCATAAGTTCCGGCACCAATGATCGGACTATCTCCTATTCTGTTAAAGCGCTTATTTGTCATTCCACCCGTTGATGTAGCAGCAGCCAGGTTTCCCTGCGCATCCAGTGCAACTGCGCCAACTGTTCCGAATTTCTTATCACTATGATCGAGTTGAACAGTCTTTTCTTTTATCGCTTCAGTCAGTTGGTCGAAACGAAACTGGTCAAAGAAGTAGCTGTCGGGTTCCATTTCAATATTCATCTGTCCGGCGAACTCCTCTGCTCCTTTTCCGGACAACAAAACATGATCCGATTTTTCCATTACAAACCGTGCAAGCTTTACGGGATTTTTGATGTGGCTGACACCGCATACAGCACCCGCCATAAGGTTTTTACCTTCCATGATTGAAGCGTCCATTTCATGGTGACCTTCATGAGTAAAAACAGACCCTTTACCTGCATTAAAAAGGGGACAATCTTCCAGTGACATGACTGCGGCCTGAACCGCATCGGTTGCGGAACTACCCTTTTTTAACAAATCGTATCCGGCATTAAGTGCAAGATTTAAGGCCTCATGATATGATTTTTCCTTCTCCGGCGTCATTTTACTCCTGAGTATGGTTCCCGCTCCCCCGTGAATGGCTATTACTATTTTGTTCATTATTGCGAAAATTAATAGAAACTCCAATAAATGTTTCTTCTGACAAAATAAAACAAATATTTGGATGAAACGGACTCATTATTCGATCGTGGATTCAACATGAATGAGGGATTTCTTACAATTGTAAGATCCCGGAATTATTAATTAAATCAAATATCTCTTCAGGGTTAGTTTGCGTGAGCACTAATAGCAAACGATCATGAAAAAATTATACCTCTACGGATTAATGTACCTCCTGTTTACGGGTACGGCCTGGTCACAGGGCACTCAATTGAGAGGAATTTATATAGATGATTTCAGCCAGATTTTAGGAAACAGTCAAAAAGAAGACAGTCTGCTGCAATATGCGCAGGACAGTTCCTTTAACTATCTGGCTCTATATGATATTCACACATTCAATTTTAACAATACTGTTGTCGCCGACAGGATGGCCGATTTTATCAAACGGGCCAGAGATAATTACGGAGTCACCTATGTCGGAGCTGTCGGTGAAAGCTTCTCGACATTCCAGAATGATGTTGGTCCGTACAATATGAGCCGCAGCGATGACCATGAAAAATTCAATGTATTCAATCTTGAGTTTGAGTTCTGGACAACATCATCGGTAAATCCGGGAGGATATTACTGTACCCAGTATCTGCAACCGAATAACTGTACATGCGATACCAGCGGGGGATTCAAATTTTTCATTCAGCAAATGCACCTGATTGACTCACTTGCTCAGGTTCAGCAGGTATTATCAGAAACCTATCTTGGATGGTTTAACCAGGGGCAGGCTTCGCAAATACAACAAAACGTTGACAGGGTATTATTGCATGCTTACCGTACAGGTACTTCATCATTGTTCAGTTATAGTAAAACACGAATGCAATATCTTGCTTCGAATAATTCTCCTGTTGAAATAGCACCCATATTTTCGGCCGAACCTGATTTTATGGGACCCTGGCTTGAAACACACGGACAAGGAGAAGCTTATGATCAATATATTGCCGACTTCAATAACGATAATTCGTCCTGGAAACAATATGTTACAATACTCGGGTATCATTGGTTTGACTGGGAATTTATGCCTAAACCAGTACCCGCTGCGGGACCGTTTAGTCCAGTGATTACGATGAATGGAAACGGCACATTATGTACCGGAGACACCGCTGTCCTGACGGCAACGCAGGGAGATACTTATGCATGGTCGAACGGTGAAACTACCAGAAGCATTTCAACGGGATCTTCGGGAACCTATACATGTGATGTAACATTAAACGGAAATACGATTACAACACCTTCCGTAACTTTAACACAACGAACAAGTCCGACAGTCAGCATCTCAACATCAAACTTCGCTTCAGGAGCGATACCTCTGACAGCGAATTCGACACCCGGCAGCGGATATGTTTATACTCATCAATGGAAACTGAATTCAAACGATATTAATGGCGCCAATGCATCGACGCATAGCGCTACTGTGTCGGGAAATTATTCTGTCACCGCAATAAATACATACGGATGTCAGGCTACTTCAGCATTGTTTCCTGTCAATATTCCCGGATCATGTACAGTTTCAATTCCAACCGGACTCAGCTCAACACAGGCACTTGATGCAAGCCAGGTACTTAGCTGGGCACCTGGGCAATCGGGAGATAGCCTTGTTATCAGATATCATCCGGATACATCTTCGACATATGAGTACATAAGAATGGTAAATAACGGACAAACATCATACATACTGTCAAATCTGCTGCCGAATACTCTTTATTCATGGCGAATTAAAACCGTATGCGGTAATATTTCCGGCGCTTACTCATCGAAAGATTACTTTACAACACCGAATACTTTAAGCACGAAACCTGATCTTGCCGTTGATGCGCGCTTTAACGTGTATCCAAATCCGGCTAAAGGAAAAGTGTACATCAATTATAATGCTCCTTCCAATGCCACCGGTCAGTTAATTTTAACCGATATCAGCGGAAGAACAGTCGTAAAGGAAAATGTAATGATTACACAGGGTAATAATATATTCAACATTCCTGTATCAACTTATAAGAATGGTGTGTACACCGTATCGATTAAGAGTGATGTTGGAATACATATACAGAAACTGGTAATAGAAAATTAAATCCATTACCTGTTACAAATAGGTTTGAAGGGACAATATTCGCATTGCTTAATGTCGTCAGTCTGAGAAAAACTGTTTTCAGGCGATAAAATTCCGACAATGAGTTTGTCAAGGTTCTGTTCAAAATCATGAAACTGTGATTCAGTAAATGATTCTCCCTTGTTCAGAAACCAGATTCCTTCAGACATGCTTTTCAGAGCAAAGAGCCCGGATGAAATTTGTCTTCCGGGTATCTTATTCCTGGTCAGGTAAGCGTAATATGTTGCCTGGAATTGTTCTTTCATTTTCGGATTAACGAAGTAGTCGGAGATCTCGCCGGACTTCTTCTCTATTTTGCCCGACTTATAATCAATGATACGAAGCACATTATCTTTTTCATCGACACGGTCTACGATTCCCTTTAATTCGACTTTTAATCCGTTACTAAGAGTAAAACTTTGCCTGACGTCTTTCTCCAATTGAAGTATCCGTATGGGAGCATTTCGCATATCATCGTCGAGAATCCTGTTTACCAATTCAAGAATAATATTTCTCATCAGAATATTCTTGCCTTCGAGCTGATTGATAGAAACAAATTCTTCATGAATGGCTTGATCCACAATATCTCCAACCTTTTTCTTAAGCTGACCGATCTTTTCGGCCGTAATTTCATCAACACCGGTATAAATTAACTGCATCGCTTTGTGCAATACTTTCCCCAGCAATGCTCCTTCCATGCTCTCTTCAGGTTCATCAGGCTCTTTAAGTCCGGCTACATAATTAAAATAAAATTTCAACGAACAGGAAATATATGTGCTCAGCATCGACGGACTAATATTTGAAGATGCGGGTTTCTCATTGCTGATATACCTGGAAAGTTTTTCCATAATTTCAGGTGTCTTTGCAATGGTAATTTCGCTCAATGACTCATTATTAATACGGGTACTGATTACTTTATGACGAATGGAAATGGACTGAGGAAATTTTCTTTGCAATTCATGTTCAATCTGAAGCAGAAATCTTGACCGTTCGCCCGTAGTGAGTCCTTTTGACTCGCTGTTATGAATCAGGAAAATATTCTTTGCACGTTGTATTAACCTGTAGAAATGGAAAGCAGCGACAGCATTCTGTTCTTCAAAAGTCGGAAGTCCGAATGCCTTTCTGATATTGAAAGGTATAAAAGAAGGCTTGCTTCTGCCTGCCGGTAAAACATCCTCATTTACGGAAAGAACAATCACATTATCAAAGTCTAAAACCCTTGTCTCAAGAAATCCCATTACCTGCAAGCCTTTCAGAGGCTCTCCGGTAAACGGAACACGAACAGATGTTAGCACTTCCCTGAATATACTCCAGAAAGTTTCAATGTCGGTAATTATAGAATCCTTCATCAGTTCTTCGAGTCTGCGAAGGTTTGTGTAGAAGTAATAAACAAATTCCGATTCTATTCTGTGCAGACGAAACTCACTTTCCTTCATTTCTTCGAGTATCATCCGAAGCAATCTTCTGAACCATTCAAACATTCCGCTTACGGTATCAACTCTTACAAATAGCCGGCGGAATAATTCACTACTATCGTCACCGGTAAGTTTACTTAAAGGAATGCGTATATATGTTGTATTCAAACGGTATTGCCATTGACGAATTTGTTTGTCAGCAATCAATCGTATATATGGATGATTTAATACATTCATTACATCCCGAAAGTAAAACGAAGCTCCCCCTCCCTTTTCTTCCCTTGAATTACGTTGCAGAATAATTAATGATTCGAAGAGATTAAAAAGCGGGGTTTGATGCAATGGATAGCCCATCGTTACATTGATATCGGGAAGATCCGCGGGAAGAGAATACAGAACAGGAAAAAGCATTTTCTCATCAGGCAAAACGACGGCGGTACGTGAACTCTCAAAATCTTTCTCTTTCATCAGAGAAAGTAAAATATTTCCGGCATATTTGGCCTGACCCACCATTAGCGGAACACCCGCTATCTCGATATTCTTTTTACCGGTTTCGAAATGATTTTGCTTCCATTTAAAATTTTCGCCACAGAGTTTATTATTTCGAAAAAACTTTCCTGCCTCCTGCATTTCATCGTCCACATAATAACCGTCCGAGTCCCAATAAACGTTTGCGTTTTCGGTTTCAACAAGATGTGACACTACCGATTGTTCCGCCGGAGATAGGGCATAGAATCCGGCGAAAATTATTTTATCAAACCCGCTTGCTGACTTTTCTCCTTTAGCGAAGGCTTCAGCCAGCTCCCTGTAAGCCATTCCTTCGTAAGCGATATTTTTTGAAATAAGTGTTTTGCGAAAAGAAGAATATATGTCACCGAGAAATTTCCAGGTATTCATGAATTCATTCCGCAATAAAGTAGGATCGCGATCGAAAAAATTCCTCCAGAATATTTTCAGATGCTCGAGATCTTCCTCTTCCAATGCAAATTGTTGATCAATAGTGTGAATATCGGTAACTGTTGAAAATACTTTCGATGCATCAGCCATGTACTTATCTATGTCATCAAAATCCCGAAGCATTAACTCACCCCAGGGATAAAACCGGGCAAAATCTTCGGCCGGAAAATATTGCTTATAAATATTGAAGAGTTCGAATAGCAATGTCAGCGAATCCGGAAGATGTCGCCCTGACACCTTTAATAAAAAATCCTGGATCGAATAAATTTCAGGTGACCACACGGGTTCATTCACCTGATTGGAAAGTTCCCTGCGGAAAAAGAGTCCGGCCCTTCTCGTCGGAAAAACCAAACAGATCCCGCCAAGGTCATCCCGGTGTTTTTCAACAACCTCGGAGACTAACTGTTTAATAAATGTAGTCAATTGATTCTGATTAAGAGTCTGTTGCAGATGCACAAATGAACGCTTAAATTCGCTAAAAATATTATAATGGCAAAAAAGCTTTATAAAAGCAGGGACAAAAAAATATTCGGCGTTTGTGGCGGACTTGCGGAGTATTTTGACCTGGATCCAACCGTTATGCGGCTGATTTTCATTGCCGCATTTCTGCTCTTTGGAAGCGGAATACTTATTTACCTGATCATGGCCATTGTTGTACCGGATCCTCCGCTAATGTAATTTTCTCCTCCCGTTCAGAAGTGATTTTACCAATCACGCATGATCTGATTGAAATCAGGTTTGCGAAAAATTCTCACTGGTTCAGTAAGGCGGATTATAACAACCGAAAAGAAACAGGACACTTTCCTGCTTTATAATGAGAAAGGTATAATTCCGTTATAAACATCAGAATGAACGTTTTGAACCATTTCATCGCTACATAACAGAGTATAATGTCCTACTTTCTTTTACCTTCGCGGCGAATGCTTAATAGAACTTTTTGGGTCTGCTTTTTAATGATTCCGTTTATTGCCGGGGCACAGAATGACAGCACCCATAATGAAACTATAAAGGTTAAAACAGTCATCAACTACACGCTGGAAAAGGATTTTATTTACGGCAATGTTCCTGTTCATCCTCTTGATACAACAGTATCGGGCGTTGACAAGACCAATCCTCCACTCGATAATCAATATAATTTTCTCGGAACAAATGGCAGTGCGGCCAATGATCAAATATACAGTCCGGAATATTCGCTTTACACCGTAACCGGTATCAAAAGTTATGACTTATATTTTATAAGTCCGGACGACATTTTTTATCACCGCACGAATAAGCGTTTTACAGAAGTCAATTATCACACCGGAGCTTTTAAAGAATCGGGAATATCTGTTTTGCATACTCAGAATATTACTAAAACTTGGAATGCCGGAATTTATTTTGAGCGAATGTCGGTGAAAGACTTTATGTTCAACAGTGACACATACCGTAGTAAATTCAGATTTTCCACTTCCTATCATTCGCCTGATGGACGATATACTGTTTTTGCCGGCGGCATATGGAATACAATAAATAATGATGTTAACGGCGGATTGACAAGTGATTCTTTATTCGAAAACACACCTGTAACGAATCTTGGCATCAAGGGCCTTGCTTCTCCTATTGCAAATGCCAGTGAGAATGTTCGCAGAAAAACTTTTTTCGCCAATCAGTTTTACGACCTCGGCAAAGCGGTGCGTGATACGGCCGGAGAAATTATCGGACGAAATACTTATTTAAGAATGCAATACAGAGTTTCTTATGAGCATAAGTCATTCGCGTATGCAGACCCGGACCCGGATTCATTATTTTATACTAATTTTTATTACGGACCTGAAACATATGATTCATTGTACTCCAATGAAATTATAAACCGTTTTGCATTACAAAAACCTGCAGGGGCATTTGGGAAATCAGGATTTATGCGAAACTGGAGTCAGGGTGTGTTTGTTGAACTTCAAAACATAAAATATGGCCAGCGAAGTGATTCGTCATGGCATAATTTAAGTGGTGGTGCGAATATCTTGTGGAAAAAAGATTCAGTCTCCCCTTCTGTTTTTGCCGAGGCTTCTTACGTATTTGATGGAATGGATGAAAAGAATTACCGGTTTAATGGAATCTTAACCAGTAAACAATATTCATTCGGACAATTAAGTTTTGAACTGAAGGCCGGACAGGCTTCACCCGATTTGCTTTTCAGATGGTATGATGGCAATAATTTTATCTGGAAAAACGATTTTGAAAAAATCAGCTATGGAAATCTGACCGCTGCTTATTCACTTTCTAAATACAGATTCAGAGTTTCATATTCTCATTACAGGATATTAAACTATGTCTATTTAAATTCCGCTTCATTCCCCTTGCAATTCACCCAGTCGGTTAACATTGACCAGCTTTCCGTTAGAAAAGACTTTACATTCAGAAATTTTCATCTTGACAACTTATTTATATTTCAAAATAGCGTCAATATCGTTATCCAGCTTCCCGATTTTATCTCACAGAATTCACTATACTATGAAAAAGATTTCTTTGGTGGCTCACTGAGATTATCAACCGGATTCAGATTTGCCTTTTGCAGTAAATATTATGCAAATGAATTTATGCCTGCGTTGGGGGAATTTTATTTACAGACAGAAAAAGAGACCAATGGATATTTCAGAACCGATTTATTTGTCGATGCGAAAATTAAAACAGCTGTCATTTTCTTAAAAATGGAAAACATCGCCGACGGACTGAATGGTCAGAGTTACTTTACCACACCTCACTATCCGATGCCGGGAAGAGTGTTTACTTTTGGATTGCGATGGAGGTTTTTTGATTGAATGTTCTTACGTTTTTTGCTTTTTCTTTTTCGCAGCCGGGAATAACACATTATTCAGAATAAGTCTGTAGCCCGGGGAATTCGGATGCAATGCAAGGTCTGTTTGCGGATCGCCAACCTGGTGCTGATAATCTTCGGGATCGTGTCCGCTGTAAAATGTCCATGTACCTTTTCCGTAAGAGCCGTGAATGTAACGTGCTTCGTTTTCTGATTTGGTTTCGCCCATTACCAATACATCGGGTTTTAAGAATTTTTTCTTGAAACCGGTAGTCTGACCCATAAAACCTTTAATAACCTGCTCATGATTCTGACATAACATAGTCGGCACTTGATCCCACTTTGCTGAAAATTCAAATAGCGTAAAGAAATCCTCGGTGCGTGTAACTCTTCTGGTTGGTGGTTCATTATCAATCTCACTGAACTCGTATTCCGAAGGATCCATGCTCAGTTTAAAATTCTGAAATGCGAAACATTTACTGTAATCGATCTTACTGTTCATTTTAGGATCGGCCGGATCTTTATCAAACATTGATTCGCAGATATCCACACCCTCAGCCGCTAATGCAATATCATAGCTGTCAGTTGCCGAACACATGGCGAATAAAAATCCGCCCCCCGCCGTAAAGTCCCTGATCTTTTGTGCAACAGCGAGTTTCATAAGAGACACTTTTGTAAATCCGAGTTTAGCCGCCGTCGCTTCCTGTAATCTCACATCTTCCCTGTACCAGTCGGCATTACGATACGCATTCCAGAATCGCCCGTACTGACCTGTAAAATCCTCATGATGCAGGTGAAGCCAGTCGTACAATGGTAATTTGCCCTGCATAACTTCTTCGTCATATACAACGTCGTATGGTATTTCGGCATAGGTTAATGCCATAGTCACCGCATCGTCCCAGGGTCTCTTGTTCTTAGGTGAATACACTGCAATCTTCGGAGCCTTTTCAAGTTTCATGACATCCATGTTAGCTTCCGGATTCAATATCTCGGTGATGATGGCACCTGCCTGAGCATCGGCAATGATTTGCATGGAGACACCTCGAATAGCACATTCCTTTTCAAGGGCCGGAATTTCGGAAAGAAGGAAACTGCCGCCCCTGTAATTTAACAGCCACTTGACATCGACGTTCTTTTCAAGGGCGTAATAGGCGATACCATAAGCCTTCAGATGATTTTTCTGACTCTCATCCATGGGTATGAGAATATATGCGCCACGAACTGAAAAAGCGGCGAGGAAGAGAGAAAGGAGAAGGAGCTTTTTCATTTTAGTCTTGAGTCTAGAGAAATTAGTCTTGAGATATTAGATTTGAGATTTTTGTAATGAAAAAATCTCTTGAGTAATTCTTAGCGAACCTCTACTAACATGTTCAAGCAAACACAGAAATTATGGTATAAAATAATACGTTAATATCGCAAAAATATTTGAAAAAACGGGAATAACTCATGAAAATCTCATGACTATTCCGGCGGTAAAACCAGGATTTAAGACTAAGAATTACTCCAAATCAAGTTTTGTCTGCGATTTCTTTGCCGCTGTCTTTTTTTCCAATTCTGTCAGTATCCTGTCCCGGTCTGTTTTAACCTTTTCGGTTTTTCCTTTGAAGTCCCACTCTACGGTTACCGGTTTTTCTTCGCGGAGTGGTGTTACTTTTTTTTGCGGTTGTTTCCCTTCAGCTTTTTTGGTTGGAACAGGTGCAGGCAAAGGTTTCTTTACTGCTTTTACTTCAGCAACGGCTGACTGTGGTACAGGAATCTCGGTTTGGACTGCCTTTACAGGTGGCTTCGCATTTTCATTCCGAACAACTTTTTGAACGGCATTCTTGGTCAGAATATTTCCGATCGTGCTCCTGCCTTTTACTTCAACCTGTTTGAAGTCCACATCGAGTTGGGTATTTCTCAATTTCGGTTTCGGACGTAAAATCACTTTTACGCTTTCGGCCAGGTCGGGATTATCGATAGAGAACCAAAGAACTTTTGATCCTTCTTTTCCTTTAGTTAAAACATATTCCTTATCACGCGTCGTTCCGCCCACTGTGAATCGTTTCACCATTATATTTCCTCCCCTGCCGTCCTGATAAATCATGTTATAAACCGGTTCCGGCTCCGATTTGCGGAAGACTGCAATATGTCTGACATCTTTGCCGACATATTTCTTCTCATCCACTTTCGTTACAATCATTGTTCCGTCGCCGCGGAATACAACGATTTCATCGAGATCAGAACATTCGCTTACGAATTCATCTTTCTTCAAAGAGAATCCGGCAAAACCATCTTCGCGGTTTACATACAGTTTCTGATTGTTGATGATAACTTCAGAGGCTACAACCTGTTCGAATGAAGAAATCTTTGTCTTTCTTTCACGGCCTTTTCCGTATTTCTTAAGCAGATCTTTAAACCAGGTAATGGTATACTGCTTTATATTGGCAAGATTATGTTCAACTTCCTTCAGTTGTTCTTCGAGTGAACGTAATTTTTCATCCTGCTCCTTAACATCGTACTTGGAAATTCGCTTGATCTTAATTTCAGTAAGCGAAACGATATCGTCGCGGGTAATTTCGCGCTTGAATTTCTTCTTGTATGGTTTTAATCCGGCATCGATCGTATCAATTACACTTTCCCATGTCGTACATTCCTCGATGTTACGGTATATTTTCTTCTCGATGAAAATCTTTATGAGGGAACTGAAATGCCATTCCTCTTCCAGTTCCGCTTTTCGAATTTCCAATTCTCTCTTCAGAAGCTGAAGAGTATACTCCGCATTGTATTTTAAAATTTCATTGACCGACATGAAGCGTGGCTTGTCCTCGACAATTACGCAGGCATTCGGAGAAATAGACACTTCGCAATCAGTAAATGCGTAAAGCGCATCAATCGTCTTATCAATGTCTTCATATGAATCACTGTGCAGATGAATCATGATCTCCACAATGTTCGCCGTATTATCTTCAACCTTCTTGATCTTAATTTTGCCTTTGTCATTCGCGGCAAGAATCGTATCAATGAGTGAAGTCGTTGTCGTACCGAAAGGAATCTCGCTAATCACGAGTGTCTTTCGGTCACGTTTTTCAATTTTTGCACGAATGCGGATACGTCCGCCTCTGAGTCCTTCGTTGTACTTACTAAAATCCGCAATACCACCTGTAGGGAAATCAGGCATCAGGTTTACTTTCTTGCCTCTCAGGGAATCTATTGATGCTTCAATTAACTCAACAAAGTTGTGAGGAAGAATTTTGCAGGCGAGACCAACGGCTATACCTTCCACTCCCTGAGCAAGCAACAGCGGGAATTTTACCGGTAATGTAACAGGCTCACGGTTTCTGCCGTCATAGCTCAATTGCCATTCTGTTGTCTTCTCATTGAAGACCACATCGAGGGCAAATTTCGAAAGACGCGCTTCAATATATCGCGCCGCTGCCGCACTGTCTCCGGTAAAAATATTTCCCCAGTTTCCCTGCATGTCGATCAGCAGATCTTTCTGACCGAGTTGTACCATTGCATCACCAATCGAAGCGTCACCATGAGGATGGTACTGCATACTGTGACCAATGATATTCGCAACCTTATTATAGCGACCGTCTTCTTTTTCCCACATCGAATGCAGGATACGGCGCTGTACGGGTTTTAGTCCGTCGTTTATATGCGGAACCGCTCTTTCTAAAATAACATACGAGGCATAATCCAAAAACCAGTTTTCATACATACCATTGATATGAACGGAGTTTGTCCGTATTCTCAATGGTTCCGGTGTTGGTTCTGTTTCTTTTTTCTTAGACATCAGTCTTTAATTGAAATTCTTTAATGGTAAAATTTTTCAGACAGCCTGCGGAACAGCGTCTTTTTCTATTTTCAGGTTACGAATTATAAACTCCTGTCTTTCCGGTGAATTCTTTCCCATATAATAATCAAGGAGCTTGTGAATAGTCTCTTCCTGACTTAACGTAACCGGATCCAACCTGATACTTTTTCCGATGAAGTGTGAAAACTCATCAGGTGATATTTCACCGAGTCCCTTGAATCGTGTGATCTCAGGCTTTGGTCCGAGCTTATGAACTGCATTTGCCCTCTCCTGCTCACTATAACAATAGATGGTTTCTTTTTTATTACGGACGCGGAATAACGGTGTCTGTAAAATGTAGACGTGACCGCTCTTCACGAGTTCCGGGAAAAACTGAAGGAAGAATGTCATGATCAAAAGCCTGATGTGCATTCCGTCGACGTCGGCATCGGTTGCTATTACAATCCTGTTATAACGCAAACCCTCCAGACCATCTTCAATATTCAATGCATTCTGCAAAAGATTGAACTCTTCGTTTTCATACACGACTTTTTTAGTCATGCTGTAGCAGTTCAGCGGCTTTCCCTTGAGGCTAAACACCGCTTGCGTGGTAATGTCTCTTGCTTTGGTGATTGATCCGCTCGCTGAGTCCCCCTCTGTTATAAAAAGGGTTGAGTTAAGGCGATCGATATGCTTTGAATCAAAATGTACCCGGCAGTCACGCAATTTTTTATTATGCAGGTTTGCCTTTCGCGCTCTCTCATTCGCCAGCTTTTTGATTCCGGCAATTTCTTTTCGCTCACGTTCACTCTGCAAAATCTTTGCCTCAATAGCCTTTGCTACATCGGCATGCTTGTGCAGGTAATTATCAAGTTCGGTTTTAACGAAGTCAATGATCCAGGAACGTATTGCAACGCCATTCGGCTCACGTGTAAGCGAACCGAGCTTTGTTTTAGTCTGCGATTCGAATACCGGTTCCTGTACACGTACGCTTATGGCTGATTCGATCGAAGATCTTACATCATTCGCATCAAAATCTTTTTTATAAAATTCACGAACGGTTTTCACAATTGCTTCGCGAAATGCCGCCTGATGCGTTCCTCCCTGAGTGGTATGCTGTCCGTTTACGAATGAATAATATTCTTCACCGTAAGAAGTAGTATGAGTGAATGCGATTTCAATATCGTCACCTTCGAGATGAATGATCGGATAGAGAATTTCATCACTGAGATTTTTCTCTAACAGGTCCTTTAATCCATTCTCCGAATAAAATTTCTGATCGTTATATTCAAGTGTTAGTCCGCGGTTGAGAAAAACATAATTCCACAACATGTTATTCACGTAATCCGGATTGAAGCGAAAGTTTGTGAAAATAGACGGATCGGGTGTAAATGAAATTGTGGTTCCGTTCTTTTCGTCCGAATTTTTCTCCTTTTCATCTTTGACTAATTCACCGCGAACAAATTCGGCCGACTTGGTGCGACCATCGCGGAAAGACTGAACTCGAAAAGCGGAAGAAAGAGCATTAACCGCTTTAGTACCTACTCCGTTCAGTCCGACACTTTTCTGAAATGCCTTACTGTCGTATTTACCGCCGGTGTTTATTTTAGAAACACATTCGATTACTTTACCGAGCGGAATACCACGGCCAAAGTCACGAACGACTACATTTTTATCATTGATCTGTACAGTAATGGTTTTGCCATAACCCATCACATACTCGTCAATGGAATTATCGATTACTTCCTTTAATAAAACATAAATACCATCATCTTTGGATGCACCATCGCCAAGTTTTCCGATATACATTCCGGGTCTTGTACGAATATGTTCCTTCCAGTCGAGCGAACGTATGCTGTCTTCTGTATAACCGTGTGAGGGTTTTGTCTTTTCTGCCATTGCGGTTTCGGTTGCGGGTTTCAGGTTAAGAGCGGCGTTAAATTTACTCCTGACAGTACTTCCTGCGGGTTTAAAAGTTGTTAGTTATTCACAAAAGAGTGTGCAGACTTATTGGGCACTGGCAAGTCTAACAAGCACATCACTTTCAGGGGCATCAATTTCAAGGCATTTGATCTTGCTGGTTGCACCTTTTAATAAAGTGATTTTGGATTTCGGAATCTTCAGTATTTCACTGAGATATTCAATTAATCCTTCATTTGCTTTTCCTTCTATCGCCGGTGCTTTAACTCTGACGATCCACTGACCTTCAATAAGTTCAACCCCGTTGAAATGCTGATTGGGCTTGATTTTCAGGTACAGCTGCATTTCTATCGTTTTGCGTTCGCAAAGGTAATCAACTCCGGAAAAAAAACGCTGAACTCATTTTCAAAGTCATTATACCCTTGAATAAGGTCATTCTCAGCCGTATGCATTTGGTTACTGAAAGCAACTCTTTTACTCATTCCTTTCAAAGTGCGGGAAATTCCTTCTATAGAAGCGTAGTTTACCAGCCAGTTTCTTTCGATCATATATGGCAGGAATTGCCTGACTCCTTCGGGCAACAGCATAATATTATCCTGCATGATTCTGTAAACATTGGATGCAAAGTCGGACAGAGAAACCTCGGAATATGCCTCAAAATTTTTCGCCAGAAAGTGATCGTAAAACATGTCAACAACGACGGGTGAATATTTACCCTGGGTTGGATAAAGCCGCTGTTTGCTCATTGAAGTGACGGGGTGATGATCTGTAAAATCATCTATTGCCCTGTGTAATTCTATGCCCTTCCTGATTCCTTCCGGATAATCTTCCTTGGCTTTACCCTTCACAAAATCGGCTATGAAGTTGCCGATTAGAATGTCCTGGTTGGGGCCGGAGAGGTGTAGGTGGGCTAGGTAGTTCACTGTGATTTTTACTGGGATTATGGGATTATGAGATTATGGGATTGGATTTGTTACTGGGATTGGGGGATTAGGGGATTATGGGATTGGATTGGTTACTGGGATTGGGGGGTTGTGTACTGTGATTGGGGGATTAGGGGATTATGGGATTGGATTGGTTACTGGGATTGGGGGGTTGTGTACTGGGATTGGGGGATTAGA
>CAZAON010000045.1:0-2095 GCA_964486655.1 uncultured Flavobacteriales bacterium | reverse complement strand
GCATATGCATTTCAGAATGTGAACGGTACGGGTCCTATAGTTCGAATGAAATCAAGTTATGCGCTTCGAAATATTACTACTCGCACGACTTATGCGAATGGGAATTCTGTTACGCCCGGTCCGGCAGTGAGTGGCACTTATCCGCTTGGTTATTTCCGGGAGGACTATGAATATATTCCGACAACATCACCTGATTTTCTGGATGAGCACAATGGGCGTTTTTGTGTGACGCCTGAGTATCCGAACGGGATTTACTGCTATTTCGCTACGGTAGATGAAAACTGGAATTCATATTACCCTTATGTAGTGGGGCCGACATTTTACGGAACAAAGGTGGCGATGAAAGTTAATTCGATTACAGAAACAGTTACGCAATACATTCCGGTTACGGCAGTAAATGAATTAAATTTAAAAAGCGAACGGATAAATATTTACCCTAATCCGGCCAGTGATGTAATCGCTGTTCAACTTAAAGAAATATTACGCGACGATGTGACGATTGAACTTTTTGATGCAACCGGCAAGTTATTAGAAAGCAATAAAATTTACCAGGGAAGCACTATCGGATTCTTCGACACACGCACATTGTATGACGGACAATATTTTGTGAGACTTTCGAATAGCGGAAGTTCGACTTCTTATCCGGTCATAGTGAGTCATTGATATACAACAGAGAGACGAAGCGACGAGGAAAAATAAAGCACTTCCAATGGGAGGCTCATTGTGTAGTAATATCGTAGTGGCAAAAAAACTAGCGCTCTATTGATTCTTACTAAAAAACTTCCTGGTCAAGACCTTCATAAATTCACGTCTGATAATCAGTTCCGCTATGATTTCTTCGCGGGGAGAAGTTTCATCATCCATCGCCTTTCGCATATCTTTTTCGGAAATATCAATACGATAAAGCAAAGAGTTGAGAGCGGTATTATTTTTCAGAAGTGCGCGGATGTGCGGGATTAATTGTTGTTTTAATTCGTCAAATGCTTTTGTGTTATCACCGCTGTAAATGATCTTCAGATCATCATTATGAAAATCACGGATGATTTGCGCAGTAGTTTCGTTTATGATCTGCAGATCGTGACGATATTCCTCCGGTAAAAAATCATTTTGCTTCATCGTAATTAATGACGAGTCGTTCGACGATATTGTTTTTGATCAGATGTTCATTTACAATTTCGGAAATATCACCGGTAGTAACTCCTCCATAAAAAACGCCTTCAGGATAGATGACGAGAGATGGTCCATATTCGCAGGCATCAAGGCAACCGGTTTTCTGCGCGCGCATTCTGCTGCTTAGTCCTTTTTCCTTCATTGCCTTTTTAAACTCACGAACCAATTCTAATCCGCATGCTTCACCGCATGATTTCTTTTCGCCTTCAGCCCTCTGATTAGTACATATAAAAATATGTTTTTCGAATCTCATTTTATTCTTCAATTTTAAATTTTCAATATTCAATAAAAAAGGGCCTTATTGGGGCCCTTTTCTATTTTTCAGGTTTACGTGTGTTACATTTTAATAATCTTCTGCGTTGCAGTTTTACCATTTACGGACAGCTTCACGAAATAAATGCCGGCAGGCTGATTAGTAAATTGATAAGAATGTCTGCCCGGTGACTGCATTTCTGTTGAAGCAAAGCTGCTTACTTTTTCGCCAACTACATTGTACACTTCAAGAGAAACAGAGGCTGCATTTTGCAACATATAATTAATTGTTGCTGACTGATCGAATGGATTCGGATAAACCGAGAATGCAGTTTCAGTTGTAAGAGTTCTTGCGGTAAGCAATGGTGAAAGGAAAATTGAATAATCTTCTACCTGACCGAAGGCAAGATCCAAACATGGCTGAGGAGTTGGGTTACCTGAACCATTTGATTCCTGGTAATCAGAAGCTACACGCATACGAATTGGCTGACCGAATACGTTAGTTGGATAATCAGGAAGTGTAAATGTACCGCCGTGATCAAGTGTATTTGTAGAGTCGTAAATTAATTCGGTAAGGGTATCAAGATATGTATCGTTATTCATATCGAGCCAGATTCTTACTCTCTCGCTGAATGTCTGACCGGTTCTAACATTAATTCCGTATGGAATTGTA
>CAZAON010000044.1:0-18817 GCA_964486655.1 uncultured Flavobacteriales bacterium | reverse complement strand
ACACCGTATTTCCTGCCACAAAAACATCAGCACCGGCAGCTTTTAATTTAGGTGCATTGGCAAGATCAACGCCGCCATCAATTTCAATTTTCGCTTTTGAATTGCTTTTACGAATGAGTTCTTTCAGTTCGGCAATACGATCGTATGTTTTTTCGATAAATTTTTGTCCGCCAAAACCGGGGTTCACACTCATAAGACAAACCAGATCAATTTCATGAATGACAGGTTCGAGCAGACTGATGGAAGAGTGGGGGTTGATTGCGACACCGGCCTGCATGCCTGCATGCCTGATTTGCTGAATGGTACGGTGAAGGTGAGTACTTGCTTCTATGTGAACGCTTAAAATATCGGCACCGGCCGCTTTGAACTCATTGATGTAACGTTCGGGCTGAACGATCATCAGATGAACATCGAGCGGTTTTTTAGCGTGTTTTTTAATGGCTTTAATAACGGGAAATCCAAATGAAATATTCGGAACAAATACCCCATCCATAATATCCACATGAAACCAGTCGGCCATACTGTTATTGATCATTTGAACATCGCGTTCGAGATTCGCGAAATCGGCGGATAGGATGGAGGGAGCTATGATCATTCAATTGTGAATTACGATCCCGATAGCTATCGGGAACAAATTAAAAAATTACTTGTGGTAGCATTTTGAACTACGAATGTACGGCTATTCGTGCTTTCAAAAATCAGTTCCACTTCGAATTTCGAAAAAAAAGCCGGAAGTTGTTTTAACTTCCGGCTTTTCAACATCTAAAGATTTTGAATTATTAACCTAAATAGGTTTTCAGGATTTTGCTTCTCGAAGTATGTTTTAATCTGCGAATCGCTTTCTCTTTAATCTGGCGAACACGTTCGCGGGTTAAATCGAATCTTTCTCCGATTTCTTCAAGTGTCATTGGCTGCTCTCCCTGTGCAAGTCCGAAGTATAGACGGATTACATCAGCTTCACGTGTTGTGAGTGTGAATAGGGCGCGTTCAACTTCACGGCGCAATGATTCGGTGATAAGAGATGCATCCGGATGAGGCTGGTCATCGTCGCCCAATACATCGATTAATGTACTGTCTTCGCCTTGCTGAAGCGGGGCATCCATAGAAATATGTCGTCCTGAAGTGCGCATGGCATCCTGGATATCGGTGACCGATACTTCCATCGCTACGGCAATTTCTTCCGGCGAGGGTTCGCGTTCATATTCCTGTTCGAGTTTTGAGAATGTTTTGTTGATTTTGTTAATAGAACCGATTTTATTCAGCGGCAATCTTACGATACGCGACTGTTCGGCCAATGCCTGCAGAATCGACTGGCGAATCCACCATACGGCATAAGAGATGAATTTGAACCCTCTTGTCTCATCAAACCGTTGAGCGGCTTTTATGAGTCCGAGGTTACCTTCATTAATCAGGTCACCCAAAGTCAACCCCTGGTTCTGATATTGTTTTGCTACTGAAACCACGAAACGCAGGTTTGCTTTCGTAAGTCGCTCAAGTGCTTTGCCATCGCCTTTCTTAATCCGCTGGGCAAGACGCACCTCCTCCTCAGCCGTGATAAGTTCTACTCGTCCGATTTCTTGTAAATACTTGTCAAGCGAGGCTGTTTCACGGTTAGTTACTTGTTTAGTAATCTTTAGTTGTCTCATTCGTCGTTTTTGTGTTTTGTGTTTTGTGTCCTTATGTTAAATAATATTAAGTGAAACGCTTACACCGCTCTTTGGTTTCAGGATTTTTTAAAATGAACGGCTGACTTCTTACATAAGTGCACAAAATGAGGATTTGGCTATAATTTCATTAACAGCTAAAAGGTTTCATTAATACGGCGAAAAATTTAAGAGGTTACCTTACAGAAATAAATTACGAATTACGAATATCGCTGCATGAGATTGAATTCATGAAAGGATTCCGGGCTTAAGGCTTAAGTCTCGAATTCAGGCTAAACGCTAGGTATAGGTATACATAAGAAAAGGCAGGATCTTTCGATCCTGCCTTTCTTTATATATATGAGTGCTTACTCAATACTCTGTACTTAGTACTTTGTACTCAGTACTTAGTATTAAGACTGCGGCTGACGACGCGGTGGTCTTCTTTCATCATTATCTCCGGCGCCTTCAGGTTTAGCTTCAAGCACCTTTTTTGATAATCTGAATTTACCGGTTTTCTTATCTATATCTATCAGCTTAACTTTAATACGGTCTCCTTCATTGAATACACCTTTCATTGTATCGAGGCGATCCCATGTAATTTCAGAGATATGTAACAGTCCGTCTTTACCAGGCATGAATTCAACAAATGCACCAAAGTCCATAATGTTCTTCACTTTTCCTTCGTAAATACCGCCGATTTCAGGAACAGCCGTGATAGCGCGAATTCTTGCTTTTGCTGCTTCGATTCCACCCTTATCAGCCGAAGAAATTTCGATAATACCTTCGTTGTTTACTTCGTCAATAGAAATTGTGGTATTTGTTTCACGCTGCATTTCCTGAATGATCTTTCCGCCGGGCCCGATAACAGCACCGATAAATTCTTTCGGAATGATCAGCTTTTCAATACGAGGAGCATGCGGTTTGTAATCTTCTCTAGGTTCAGAAATCGCTTTCATCATTTCACCCAGGATATGCATACGACCCGCTTTCGCCTGGTCAAGAGCCTTGATCATAATTTCTTCGGGCAGTCCCTGAATCTTAAGATCCATCTGGCAAGCGCAAATTCCTTTTTCGGTTCCGGTAACTTTAAAGTCCATATCTCCTAAATGATCTTCATCGCCGAGGATATCGCTTAATACTGCGAATCTTCCTTTTCCATCGGTGATTAATCCCATTGCAATACCGGAAACCGGTTTACGAATTTTAACCCCTGCATCCATAAGTGCCAGTGTTCCTGCACAAACAGTTGCCATAGATGAAGAACCATTTGATTCTAAAATATCGGAAACAACGCGGATTGTATAAGGGCAATCGTTTTCTGATGGTAAAACCATTTTCAGAGAGCGCATGGCGAGGTTACCATGGCCGATTTCACGACGTCCCGGTGCACGGTTAGGTTTTACTTCACCTGTTGAGAATCCCGGAAAGTTATAGTGTAATAAAAACTTGTTGGTACCCTCTTTCATCGCTACGTCAATCATCTGCTCATCGAGCTTGCTTCCAAGAGTAACGGTAGTGAGTGACTGAGTTTCTCCGCGAGTGAAAATTGCGGAACCATGCGGAGAAGGAAGATAATTTACTTCGCACCAGATCGGACGAACAGTAGTAGTATCTCTACCGTCAAGGCGACGGCCTTCTGTCAAAAGACAATTTCTCATAGCGTCACTTTCCACTTCGAAGAAATATCTTTTCAGCATTCCTGATTTTTCATCGGCTTCTTCCGGTGTAAGTGTTGCGAGGAAATCCTCTTCTATTTTCTTGAAAGCTTCTGTTCTCTCGTGCTTGTTGGGATTACCGGTTTTTGCAAGAGCATATGCTTTATCATAGCAGAAAGCTTTCACTTTAGCTTTTAATTCTTCATCATTTGTTTCATGGGAATATACACGCTTTGCTTTATTCCCGCACATCTCGCGTAATTCGAGCTGTGCTTTACATTGTAATTTGATGGCTTCGTGAGCGAAACGAATTGCATCGAGCATTTCTTTTTCGCTTACTTCTTTCATTTCACCTTCAACCATTAAAATACTGTCTGCATTTCCTGCAACAATAAGTTCAATGTCGGCTTGTTCGATATCTTTTGTGTACGGATTAACCATGAATTTCCCGTCGACTCTTACGACTCTGACTTCAGATATCGGTCCGTTAAACGGAATATCGGAAATAGTAAGTGCTGCTGAAGCCGCAAGTCCGGCCATTGCATCGGGCTGTACATTCACATCACCTGAAATCAGAGTAATGATTACCTGAGTATCTGCATGATAATCTTCAGGGAACATCGGGCGTAAAGCACGGTCAACTAAACGGCTGGTTAATATTTCATATTCAGACATACGGCTTTCACGTTTCAGGAATCCTCCCGGGAAACGTCCAACCGCTGAAAATTTTTCCTGATAATCTACTGAGAGGGGAAGAAAATCCGCTCCTTCTTTAGCTTCCGGAGAAGAAACGACAGTTGCTAATAACATAGCATCACCCATTCTTACAACTACAGATCCGTCCGCTTGTTTCGCAAGGCGTCCTGTTTCGATGGAAATTTTACGGCCATCACCGAGATCAAATTCTTTTACGATTCCTTTCATTGACATTGCATCTTTTTTTAAAGCAAAAAAGGCAATTGGAAAAATTGCCTTTTTTGATCTTTTCTGTTATATAATTATTTTCTGATATTTAATTCCGAAAGGATCTTACGATAACGCTCGATATCCGTTTTCTGTAAATAGTCTAAAAGACTGCGGCGCTTTCCAACCAGACGAATAAGAGAACGCTGTGTTGAATAATCTTTCTTCGATTTTTGAAGATGTTCAGTCATAAAATTGATACGCTCCGAAAACATGGCAATTTGCGCTTCTGCCGAGCCAGTATTTGTTTCTGATCCGCCGAATTTCTTGAAAATTCCTTTTTTAGTTTCTGCTGATAACATTATAATCTTTAATTCTTTAAATGAGGCGCAAATGTACGGTTTTATCTGGAATGACCAAGAGTTTGATGAAATTAGTCTGGAGTCTTAAGACCTGAGTTCTGAATACGCAAAAACGGATTAATAAGTGAATAAAAATATTGATTTTCAATAATATAGAAAAAATAAACATCTAACGTCTAACGTCTAAAAGCTAACATCTAAAGGCTCAAGGCTAAAATCTCAAGACAACAGGCTCAAGACTTCTCCCGCAGCATCCTCAACAACTGTCCAATTCTGGCTTTCAATTCCCGACGGTCAACGATAAAGTCAAGAAATCCATGTTCCAAAACGAATTCGGAAGTTTGAAAATCTTTTGGGAGGTCTTTTCCGATGGTTTCTTTGACGACACGCGGACCGGCAAATCCGATAAGCGCGCCGGGCTCTGCGATATTAAAATCGCCAAGCATGGCATAAGAAGCTGTTACGCCACCTGTAGTCGGATCGGTAAGTAATGAAATATAGGGTAGACCTGCATCGGCAAGCAATGTGAGCTTTGCCGAAGTTTTTGCCATTTGCATGAGCGAATAGGCCGCTTCCATCATTCGCGCTCCGCCGGATTTTGAAATAACCATGAGCGGAAGTTTATTTTCGATGCAGTAGTCAATCGCCCGAGCAATTTTTTCTCCGACAACAGAGCCCATCGATCCTCCAATAAATGTGAAATCCATGCAGGCAATTACAATTCCTTCTCCATGTACTTTGCCGGCTACGGTTCGGATCGCATCGGTCATTCCGGTTTTCTTCTGATTCTCTTTAATACGTTCAGTATATTTCTTCGTATCAACAAAGTGAAGAGGGTCATCGGAACTAAGCAAAGGATTCAGTTCAATCGGCTCTTCTTCGTCAAAGAGAATTTCAAAATATTGTTGTGAATTTATCCGGTCATGGTGCCCACATTTTTCGCAGACAAACATTCGGGCCGCATGATCTTTTGACGGAACAATATTTTTACAACTGCTGCACTTATGCCATAATCCTTCCGGAGTTTCCTTTTTCTCTTTTGTAGAGGTTGTAATACCCTCTTTTATGCGTTTGAACCAGGACATTTTTTGCTGTTGATGTGAAAGTTTATCCTGAAAAATCAGGCAATTGTGATTTCTTTAGAAAGGTAAACGTCCTGAATAATATTCAGAAGTGCAATACCGTCTTTTAATGGTTTTTGGAAGGCCTTTCTGCCCGAAATCAAACCTTGTCCGCCCGCACGCTTATTAATAACTGCCGTCGTTACTGCTTCCGCCATATCACTGGCGCCTTTCGACTCTCCGCCCGAATTGATAAGTCCCGCTCTTCCCATGTAGCAATTCGCTACCTGATAACGGCATAGATCTATCGGATGCTCAGATGTTAGTTCAGTATATACTTTCGGATGTGTTTTTCCGAAATTCAATGCAGTATATCCGCCATTATTGGTTGGCAGTTTTTGTTTAATAATATCTGCCTGGATAGTTACACCAAGATGATTGGCCTGACCGGTTAAGTCGGCAGATGTGTGATAGTCTGTTCCGTCTTTCTTAAAACCACTGTTACGAAGGTAGCACCAAAGAATAGTTGCCATTCCCAGTTCATGTGCATATGAAAAAGCTTCGCTAACTTCCTGAATCTGCCTGGTTGATTCATCGGAACCGAAATAAATAGTCGCTCCGACTGCAACGGCACCCATATTCCATGCATCCTTTACATCGCCAAACATGATCTGATCATATTTGTTGGGATACGAAAGGAATTCATTGTGATTTATTTTTACTACGAAAGGAATTTTATGCGCGTATTTTCTGGAAACAGCGGCAAGTACTCCGTATGTTGAAGCGACTGCATTACATCCGCCTTCGATCGCAAGTTTTACAATATTTTCAGGATCGAAATAAGCCGGATTAGGAGCAAAGGAAGCTCCTGCCGAATGTTCAATTCCCTGGTCAACCGGGAGGATTGACATGTAACCCGTTCCGGAAAGACGACCGTGATTATATAACTGGTTAAGACTGCGTAATACCGCATTTGATCTGTTTGAAACTGAAAAAATTCTGTCAACGAAATCACCTCCGGGTAAATGAAGCTGATCTTTCGAGATTGTTTTGCTTACATGATTTAATAATCCATCGGATCCTGCGGCAAGTAATTCTACAATTTTATTGTATGACATAGTTTGAATTGAATATGGGTTGCAAAGGTAAGAGGGAAATCGGACTAAACAACCCGTATATAAAATTTGAAGGACGGGATTTTAACAACAGCGATTTTGAAAATTAAACCGAAAACTGCAATTCGTCAGAAAGGATAACCGATGGCGAAGTTGAGTGTAATATCCTTTATGACAAACTCTTGCTGTGAATAAACCCAGCGTTTTGTCTCAGGCAGGGAAGGGTCACGTAATTTAACGGCACCATCGAGACGGAAAATAAAAAATGAAAAGTTGAATCTTAATCCGAGACCGGCACCGACTCCAAGTTCCCGGAATAAATTATTAAATTTAAATTGTCCGCCGGGACGACTGACATCCTCATTCCGCGTCCAGATATTTCCCGCATCCACAAATGAAGCGCCTTCAAGTGTAACGTTATTGGGAAACCTGAAAATTTCTGAACGGTATTCTATGTTTGATTCAATTTTAATATCTCCGCTTTGTTCAATATTAATTTCGTCGGAATAACTTCCGGGGCCGAGTGTATTTGTGTTCCATGCGCGAACACTGTTAGCGCCACCCGCAAAGAAACTTTTTTCAAAAGGAAGGGCAGTGGATGTACCGTATGGCTGGCCATATCCTGCCGCTAAACGATAAACAATATTTCCGTAACGATTTACATAGCGATGATAACTGAAATCAAAATCAATTTTTACGTACTGTGACGGATTCGTACTTGGTTTGGTAGCCTTTACCGCTACATCTCCGGTTGCCCTGAAGTACACGAAGTCAATAGCCTTGTCAGCCTTTTGGTCGGTATAAATCCAGGTTAAACGTGTTGAAGTAATAAGGTGGGTCTGATAAGAATAGTAAAGTCTCGGGTCATTCAGCTCAGCAAGTTTTGCAGCGAAGGCATCCGATAAATTGACTCTTACAGAGTTGATATCCGGTAAGTAGAATATGTAGCGATTATAACCTTTCGGATTATAGTGAAAGCTGAGTGAAAAGGTTGTAATCCATCTTGTATAATCAGGTCGCTTTTCAATATTATAACCAACGGTAAAGTTTGTTTTTCGGTTCGCATACCTCGACGTATTTCTTTCAATAATTCCGGGCAGTAAAAACTTGGGCAGACTGAGTGTTACTTCGGGACCGATTTCATAGGTGTTGAAGAAGTAAAATGTTTTAGCCTGTGCTTCATTAAAATTCGGAATGGCTTCAAGTCCGCCTTTTAATTTTATCTCGAGAACTTCGGCCCCTCGGAGAAGGTTTTTATTTCTTAACGCGACACTTCCCGCGAATCCAAGATTACCACCCGTATTGGAAACTTCCGATTCAAAAGTAAAATCCTGTTGATTGGCAGGAGATAACTGAACAAATAAATCGAGCAGGTGCGGATCATTTTCCGTTTCACGGGGCACTTCCTTAAATACGAGATTTATGTAAGAGAAAATATTGGATTGTTGCAGACGGGTATATGTATAATCTATATCGCGGGGAAGATATGTATCACCGCTTTTCACAAACATATATTCGGCCATCTTATTATCGCGCAGTATTCGTTCCTTGTTTCGCGAAAGAATATAGTAACCCGCGAAAAGTGTGGTATCGGTAGGGAAGTTAAGTTCGGGTTTACGTAAATTAAAATCGGTATGAATAAATATATTTCGAAGCCTGTAAACCTGATGATCAAGTATTGAATAATTCTGATCGGGTGGCAAACCTACATTTTCATTAATGCGGTTTATGTAGAGGTAAACATCAGCCTTATGAGTTCCGAAAGCTGTATCGACCTGTATCGTGATAAAATTCCTGCTAAAGAAATAATATCCACGATCTCTCAATGCATTGGTAAGTCGTTCGCGCTCCTTTTCCATGATCGATTCATCAAAACGTTCACCGGTTTTAATGAGTGAAGTTTGCTGGAAGTAAGTCATGAGCGGACTAATACCTGTATCCTGAGAAGCATAGCTGATTGATCGAATGGTATATGCATCGTTATATTTTACAAAGTATTCGACTTTCGCTTTCTTTTTCTTTGGGAAATAGTAAACTGAGTCATAAACATTTGCATTGAAAAAACCATTTTTATCAAGGAATAATTGAAATTGCTTTTTCGTTGATAAGGTCATGCTGGAGTCGAAGAGGACGGGTTCTTCTCCGATCTTCCTGAGCCATTTTTTAAACTTGCTGTCTTTTTCTGAGACGCCAAGGTTGTACACTCCGAGGTGAAAACGAAAAATCCCCAGAATCTTTCGATTGGGTTTTTGTTTGCAGTAATTTTCAAATTGCTCGACGGGTATTACCGTAGAATCTGTTGTGATTGTATTTTTAACAAGCAGATATTGGTTATCAGATAAATGACGTGCACTGTTACATGCAAAAAGGAAACCGCAAACGAGACAGAGAAAGAAAACGGACTTTTGTTTACGCACGACGGCAAAAATAAGATTATAGCCGATTTTTATTCACTACATACGGAATATATATTGACAACTTTACATTGATTCATAAACAAGTCCGGCGACTTCTTCGCCAACCCTGGTTCCTATTGCCACACCCATGCCCCCTAATCTTACGGCACAATAAATATTTTCGCCTGTCTTTTTAATGACCGGACTTTTGGTGGTTCCGAGGCCCATGATTCCGCTCCAGCGCATTTCAACCGTAAAGTTATTTTCTGGCAGAATCATTTCCTTCAAAAGCTTTTCGAGCTGTGCCTGAATGAGGGGAGTCAGGTTCATTTCTTCAGTAGTTTCTCCTGTGAAATCGAGATTTCTTCCACCCCCGAATAAGACCCTGTTTCCTACATTCCTGAAATAGTAATAACCCTGATCATAATGGAAAGAACCTTTTACGTTGAGGTTATCGATTGGGGAGGTGATCAGTACCTGGGCACGTGAGGGAATGACATCTGATTCGGGCAGGAATTTTTTCGCAAAGCCGTTAACACAAATGACAGCTCGTTTGCATCTGATCTGGAATTCTGACTTGTTCGTGTTTTCGATAATTTGAATGTCAACTCCATTATCAAGCGGTGTAATTGATTCAACATTCGCACCATTTAAAACCTCAATGCCCTCTTTTAATGCTATCTGTAAAAGAGATTTCATCATGAGTCCGGTATCGATTTGTCCTTCACCTTTGTTTTCAATGATATGTCGAATTCCTTTAAATCCGAATGAATTTATTTTATCATCGACAATCCGATAAGTGTTTTCAATACCTGTTAAAGGCATTAACAATTGATTAAACCGGGGAACAGCATCCATGCATTTTAGAAAAAGTTCTTCATCATTATTCGTAAATACTTCATAGCCACCCAATGGTTCATAATTCATCGTCCGGTCGCCTACAAGCTTTCTCAAACTTTGAAGTCCCGACCATCTTTTTTCAACAAGAGAGAAAACTTCCTGTTCTGACAGAGTTTCAAGATCATTGAGTAATTCCGATACACTTCCGATGCATGCAAATCCGGCATTTCGTGTACTTGCCCCATAGGGAAGCATTCCTCTTTCAAGAACAAGAATGTGTAGTCCGGGCGATTTCCTTTTTAAAGCAATGGCAGCGTTCAATCCTACGATGCCTGAACCAATAATTACTACATCAGGTTTTTTTATAAAAGTATTTTGTTCCCAAAACGAAAATGACATAGCGGAAAATAATAGTTATTCTAAAAGTTAATTAACCACCAGATCTTCAATCTTCCCCAAAAATAGGGGCAACCTTTAGTCTTCAATTTTAAATACCCCGTGGAGAATACCGGAGTCGAACCGGTGACCTCTTGCATGCCATGCAAGCGCTCTAGCCAGCTGAGCTAATCCCCCATTATTCTTTAATTTTCCGGCTGCTGCAAAGAAAGTAAATTTCTTAAATAACTATTTGTTTGAGTTACATTCTTCATTTTTTATTTATACTTGTCGCCCAACTAATTACCATGCAAACGATAAAATTTAAAACGGCCGTACTTTCTGTTCTGGTTTCAATACTGTTAACAGCTTGCGGAAATGACAAGGAAAAATTTTCGGCAGAAGTGCAGAAATATCTGGATGAATATAATACCCGATACCGGGAGCTTTATACAGCCAGTTCTGAAGGTCAATGGCTTGTCAACACTCATATTGTTGAAGGTGATACAATGAATGCCTATACATCAGGTCAGGCCGATGAAGCGATGGCAAAGTTTACCGGAAGCAATGAGAATATCAAAAAGGCAACAGAATTTTTGAAGCGAGAGAAGGATCTGAATGCGATTCAGGTGAAGCAGCTGAAGAAGATTCTATATCTGGCTGCAGGTAATCCCGAAAATGCTGAGGCTACGGTAAAGGCATTGATAAAAGCCGGTACTGCTCAGACCGAAAAGTTATATGGATACAAATTCATGCTTGACGGTAAGGAAGTAAGTCCGAATGACATTGACTCAATTCTGGCAGCTGCGACAGATACAACCATTCGTAAAAAGGCATGGGAAGCGAGTAAAGAAGTTGGAAAGGAGCTTAAGGGCGGACTGGTAAATCTGAGAGAGTTGAGAAATAAAGTTGTTCAGGGTTTGGGTTATCCCGACTATTTCACTTACCAGGTTTCAGATTATGGAATGAAGACCGATGAGATGCTCGAATTGCTTCAGAAGTTTAATAAGGAATTGTTTCCGTTATACCGTGAGTTGCATACTTATATGAGATATGAACTTGCTAAAAAATATAAAGCGAAAGATGTTCCCGATTATATTCCGGCACACTGGCTGAGTAACCGCTGGGGGCAGGATTGGAGTGAAATGGTAACGGTTTCGGGATTGAATCTCGACAGTTCGCTTGAGTTAAAGGATGCTCAATGGGTAGCGAAGCAGGGAGAAACATTTTATGTTTCACTAGGATTTCCCGCATTGCCAGCTTCATTCTGGGAAAAATCCAGTTTGTATCCTGTTGCAAAAGATGCAGGCTATAAGAAGAACACCCATGCTTCGGCCTGGCATATGGATCTTGAAAAGGATGTTCGTTCACTCATGAGCATTGTTCCGAATTCTCAATGGTATGAAACAGTTCATCATGAATACGGTCATATTTATTACTACCTGAGTTACAGTAATCCTGAAGTTCCTTACCTCCTTCGTGAAGGAGCAAACAGGGCCTATCATGAGGCCCTGGGAAGTATGATGGGTTTAGCGGCGATGCAAAAGCCATTTGCGGCCGGACTTGGACTGGTAGATGCGAATGCCAAGACGGATGATATGAAACAGCTTTTGAAAGATGCCATGAACTATATTGTATTTATTCCGTGGAGTACGGGAACAATGAGTTTTTTCGAACATGAACTTTATTCGAATAACCTTCCCGTAGAACAATGGAATAGCAAGTGGTGGGAGCTTGCGAAGAAATACCAGGGAATTGTTCCGCCTTCAGACAGAAATGAAGGATACTGCGATGCTGCAACAAAGACACACATAAATGATGACCCGGCTCAGTATTATGATTACGCATTATCTTTCATTTTGCTTTTCCAGGTTCATGATTACATTTCTAAAAATATTCTTCACCAGGACCCGAGAGCGACAAATTATTTCGGAAATAAAGAAGTTGGAACTTTCATAGAATCACTGATGAAGCCCGGCGGAAGTGTTGACTGGAGAAAACTTTTGAAAGATAAAACTGGAGAAGATCTGAGCGCAAGAGCCATGCTTGAATTCTTTAATCCATTAATGGACTGGCTTAAGAAAGAGAATGAAGGAAGAAAATATACATTGCAACAACCATCATAATAGTGTTATGCGAAACCTGATTTATATAGTGTCATTATTGACTTTAATTTCATGCGGAAGACGTGAGAAAGATCCAGAGCAATCCGCGCAGGAAATTGCAAGTGTTTCTCAGCCAAATGTTCAATCAGATTCCGGTAAGGTCGAAGCCGAAAAAGATTCCATGATTAGTATTAATCAGCAGAATAAGCCTGAGATTTCTCCTAACAGCATTCGTTCAAATATTTTTCGAAATGTAAATGTGAGTGGATTTGGTTATGATATATTGATTGGTGAAAAGCTATATATACATCAACCGAATGTTCCGGCTGTTCCTGGAAATAACGGATTTGAAACGGAGGAAGCCGCGCAAAAAGTGGCTGAGTTAGTTATCTATAAGGTTCGTAATAACATCATGCCGCCTACGGTTAATATCGAAGAGTTGGATAGCCTCGGTGTAATCTACAGCAAAAAGTAACTACTCAACTTCGCCTCATTTTTCTTTTTGTCAGTCCGATTTCAGAGGAGAAATGATCACTTTGACAGCTTTTCGTCTGAATATTTTGCGTTGAAAAAATCTTTTTATGTCGTTTGTTATGTGATAGTTTTTTACAGTTGATGGGTAATTATCAATTCATCCAGTATCGTATATATGTTTAATTTTCAGTACGTTACATATAATCTATTAACTGAAATATTGTGCTGAGAGCAATTTCCGTTTACCATGTTTTTACCAACATTGATCAATTTTCTTCATGTTCCACCCAACATTTACCTATTTTTACAACCCGGAAAGCCCTGTAAACCGTAGTATTTAAGACACACACGCATTGATGAGACTTTACATCAGATTTATTTTCATTTGCATATTTTTTCTTTTTTACACTGATTTTTGTTCAGGTCAGTTAGTAATTAATGAAATTTGCCCCACGAATATTTCGATAAATCAGAATTCTGACGGGGAGTACGACGACTGGATTGAGTTGCACAATACAGGGAGTTCGTCTATAAATATTTCAGGGTACGGATTAACAGATGATCCGACGAAGCCATTTGATTTTAAGTTTCCTTCTTACAGTTTAAATGCAGGAGGAAAAGTTTTAGTTTTTGCATCCGGAAAATCAAATGAAGTTATTGCGCATCATTGGGAGATGCCTGTTGACGGAACTACTTCATGGAAGTATATTTCAGGGAGTGCAACTGTTGATACCAACTGGAGGAATCTGACTTTTACGCCTAACGGAAGCTGGTCTAACGGTAATGGAAGTATAGGGTTCGGTGATTCCGACGATGACACTCAGATTCCCGTCGGTGTTTCAGTTTTCATGCGTAAAACATTTTCTATTTCTGATACATCACAGATTTTAAAAGCTGTTCTGATGATGGACTACGACGATGGGTTTGTCGCTTATCTGAATGGTGTTGAAATCGCGAGAGCAAATATCGGTACCGATGGAATTCGCCCGCTATGGAATGAAGTTGCAAGCAGTCCGCATGAAGCTCTGGAATACCAGGGATTCCCGATAGATTCATTTTATATCAAACGTACTTTACTAAAATCCATATTAGTTCCGGGAACAAATGTTTTAGCAATTGAGGTACATAATGCACCTGCAAATTCGGATGACATGACATCTATGCCATTTTTGTTTTTCGGAATGAGAACAAGTGGTTCAATGTTTAGTTCAATACCATCATGGTTCAGGGTACCTGCTGTAGAGTACTTCAACGCTGATTTTAAATTGGCACGAACAGGCGAAACGGTTTATCTCTATAATCCCGCAGGATCACTCGCCGACTCAAAGGTTTATTTTTCTATGCAGAGTGATAATTCTTATGGCCGAAAGCCGGACGGTTCAGGTTCCTGGTGTTACTTTTCAACTCCGACACCGAATGCATCAAACAATTCTTCAACATGCTATACCGGTTATGCCAGCACTCCTGTTTTTTCAAAATCAGCCGGGTATTATAGCGGAACACAAAGTTTAACCATTACACAGTCAACTCCGGGAGGCGTTATCAGGTATACTACGAATGGGAATACCCCAACATCTTCAAGTCCGGCATATACAGGCACTATTACCGTTTCCAGTACCAAGACTATTCGAGCAAAAGTTTTTGCAAGTGGTTATTTGCCGAGTGCCATGGTAACGAATACCTATATTTTAGGTGCAGCTACACATTTATCAACTTTTACAATCACAACCGATTCAGCAAATTTATGGGATTACAATACCGGTATTTATGTGATGGGTCCCGGGGCTTCCTCAACATCTCCTTATAAAGGCGCGAATTTCTGGCAGGATTGGGAACGATTCGCTTCAATTGAGTTCTTTGACAAGAACAAAAATTTCGTTGTTGAGTTTGATGCCGATATTAAAATTTATGGTAATTATTCCAGGGCCAAACCTCAGAAAAGTCTTTATATAAAATTGGCTGATAAGTATGGTTTAGGTGAATTTGATTATCCGACCTATCCCGATAAGCCATATGTTCACAAGAATGATAATGTATTATTACGAAATGCGGGGACAGACTGGAATAAGGTGCATTTCCGGGATGGCTATATGCAACGGGTCATGAAGTCAACTTACACCGGTTACCAGGCGAGTGAGCCTGCTGTTGCTTATCTGAACGGAGAGTACTGGGGTGTTTATCATATTACGGAGAAAAAGGGCGATGAATGGATAAAGAATAATTTCGGTTATAGTAAGAGTGAAGTTCATTTATTGGAAGAGCATGGAAGCACAATTGATGTTTTAGCAGGTTCGAATACCAGTTGGTGGACACTTTATAATTATGCAACTCAAACTAGTCCGACATCAGCAAATTACTACAGTTACATTGATCAATATCTGGATCTGAAAAACTATACCGATTATTTCGCTGCGGAGACTTTTTATAATAATGGAGACTGGATAGGAGACTGGACCAACAACATTGAAATGTGGCGTGCAAATGAGCCCGGAGCTAAATGGAGATATTTATTGTGGGATTTGGATTTCGGTTTAGGCCTGCAAGGTTCTGTTAACGATAACAGGCTAGCCATGGCCAGAAATCCGGCTGCCTTTAGCTACAGTTCCGAAATGTTTGACGATATTTTAAAGAATGCAACTTACAAGCGTTACTTCATCAATCGATATTGCGATCTTTTAAATACGATCTGGTTGCCATCCAACATGGATGATTATATGAAATCGTACAGGGATACGATGTCATTTGATATGACCGACCATTTTGCAAAATGGGGAAGTACAAATTCTACCTGGGCTAGTTACATCTCAAGTATGATGTCGTTTGTAAATACTCGTCCGGGTAAAATGCGCGATTTTATTCAATCGGAATTTTCACTCACCGGTAAAGTAACCTTAACGCTTCAATCTTCGCCTGCAGGTGCCGGAAGAATTGAGATAAGTACGATTACTCCAACGACTTTACCTTGGTCCGGAATTTATTTTAATGGCAATCCGGTTACAATCACAGCAATTCCGAATCCGGGATATACGTTTGATCATTTCCGCTCAAACGTTGTAATTAATTCAAATAATACCAATCAAACCGTTACATATAATTTTACGGCGAATGATGTTATAACGGCATACTTCACTGGTTCTTCGCAAACGGTTAAATTATGTGTCAGTGAATTGAATTATAATTCACGCTCACAAAATGATGCCGGTGACTGGATTGAATTACATAATTATGGAACTTATGCTCTGGACATATCCGGATGGAAGCTGAAAGATGGAAATGACGGACATGAATTTGTGATTCCGACAGGAACCAGAATCCCGGCTAACGGTTATCTTGTTTTATCCGAAGATTTAGTGAAATTTAATTTTCAGTTTCCGGGCGTAACAAATGTTATCGGTCCGATCGGTTTCAATTTCAGTAACGCAGGAGATCAGGTTCGCATTTACAATCATGCATCAACATTGTTTCTGAGTTTTTACTACGAGGATCTTGCTCCATGGCCGGTTACTGCCGACGGACAAGGTTATACTTGTGAGTTGTTAACGAATACTTCAAATCCGAATGATGGAAACAGTTGGTTCCCGGGTTGTATCGGAGGTTCACCCGGTGCCGCTTACAGCCCATTACTATCGACACCAATTAACATCACAGGAAGTACAACTTTTTGCTCGGGAGGTAGTGTAACTCTTCGTGCTTCATACTCCCAGGGTTATTCTTATCAGTGGTTGAATAACGGCAATAATATTTTGGGTGCTACAGATACTTTGTATACAGCGACACAGTCGGGAAATTATTCAGTAAGAGTTGCCTATCAGGGTTGTTCAAATGTTTCGTCTGCAACTTCTGTTTCAGTAGTTTCACAACAGCCTTCACCTCAAACAACGGGGAATGCAAGATGCAGTCCGGGTACCCTGACGCTTTATGCGATTGCCACCGATACTGTTTACTGGTATGACGCTGTTTCAGGCGGTAATCTTGTCGGAGTAGGTGATTCCCTATTCATTCCTTATGTTCCACAGACGAAAACATATTATGCTGTTTCAGGTTTGGTTTGCGCAAGTCCGCCTGTTGCAACGGTCGCTACGATTTTGGGTCAGGCAGCGCAACCTGTTGCAAGCAATGTTTCAAGGTGTGGTCCGGGTTCAGTTACCCTGACTGCAACCGACACTGCCGCTATGAGATGGTACAATGAACCGACCGGAGGAGGATTATTAGGAACAGGCGGTACATATGTTACAAACATTCTGACAAGCGACACTGCATTTTATGTTGAAGCGGGAAGTGCGTGCCCAAGTGCACGAACACAGGTTTCTGTATTCGTTAACATCACTCCGGACCCTGTAACATTTGATGGTTCACGATGTGGAAGTGGTCCGGTTACAGTTAATGCATCATCACCTTATACAATTGCATGGTATACTTCACCTCAGGGAGGAAGTCCTGTTTTTACGGGCAGTTCTTATACAACGGGTAACATTGCAGTAACAGATACATTCTATGCAGAAGCAAATGGCGGTTGTCCAAGCGAAAGGGTAGGAGCGATAGCAATGGTTAACCAGGCGCCTGCACCTCCTGTAGCATCCGATGCGACTATTTGCGGCACAGGTACTGCAGATCTGACGGCAACTGCAACTGAGCAGGTTGACTGGTTCGATGTTCCTTCGGGCGGAACTTCACTTTATACCGGATCTAATTTCACTACACAGGTATTATCATCAACTACAACATTCTACGTTCAGTCAGGTTACATTTGTCCGAGTGCCCGTGTTCCTGTTGTTGTTAACGTAGGTGTCGCACCTGCTCCTCCGACTGGTCCGGATGTTGATCGTTGTGGACAGGGATCAGTTATGCTGAACGCAACTTCTCCTGAAGCAGTATTTTGGTATAATCAGGCAACCGGAGGAACGCTTCTAGTCGCCAGTGACAATTACCAGACTCCTTCCTTAAGCACGACAACTACTTATTATGCGGAAGCAGGTAATTTGTGCAGAAGTACAAGAACTCCAATAAAAGCGATTATAAAACCGGTTCCTTCAGCACCTGTTACTTCAGATGAAAGCAGATGCGGATCCGGAACAATAACATTAACTGCTTCATCAACAGAAACTATTTATTGGTATTCGGCGGCAACCGGAGGCACGTTACTTCAGACCGGAGGATCGTTTACAACTCCTGTTCTTTCAAATACAACAACATATTATGTTGAAGCAGGAAATGATTGCAGAAGCAACAGGATAGCGGTTCAGGCAATCATATCTGCTCCGCCAAACACTCCTTCTGTTACAAACGGCTCCCGATGCGGTAATGGCACAGTAACTCTTTCGGCATCTTCGAATGCTACGTTAAACTGGTTTACAGTTCCTTCGGGAGGTTCTTCAGTTGGCAGCGGTTCTAATTTTACAACTCCATCGTTATCATCTTCCACTACCTATTATGTAGAGGCAACAAATGGATGCACGAGTGTACGGGTACCGGTACAGGCAACAATTAATCCAGTACCTGCACCTCCTCTTGCTCCTGACGTTTCACGTTGTGGTAGCGGATCGGTAACATTGAATGCAACTTCAACCGAGCAGATATACTGGTATACTGTCTCCTCAGGCGGTAGTCCTGTTGCAACAGGTTCTTCTTATACTACACCAAATATTTCCAGTACCACAACCTATTATGTTGAAACAGGTGATAATTGCAGAAGCTCAAGAATTGCAGTTGATGCAATTATCAATACCTCAAGTCCGGCTCCAACGGTGACAAATGGTTCTAATTGCGGACCGGGCACTGTTACTTTAAATGCATCTTCAGGTTTGACAGTTAACTGGTATGCTTCATCAAGCGGTGGATCTGTTCTTGGAACCGGTTTATCTTTTACCACGCCGTTTATCAGCACT
>CAZAON010000043.1:0-1751 GCA_964486655.1 uncultured Flavobacteriales bacterium | reverse complement strand
CAATAGAATCAATTAACGCAACTGAACCATCAAAATTATTTAAAGACTCTTCTTTGGTGCAAGACAAACAAAAAATAAAAGTGGAAAAACATAATATAATTCTTTTCATTTCCATTTAAATTTAATTTACAATAATTAATTCCGGTTTGTAATATCGTTCGTTATAAATTTGAGTAATTCCGAAACAGGCAATTTTCCCATCAGAGGTTTTACAACCTGCATAAATCATATCACTGGTCATGTTCTGGAATTTTCCTGTTTGGGTTAGATTCATGTCTGCATCGATACAAACAAAATGTGTATTTAATCGCACACTCAGATCAACATAGCGTATAAAGTCCTGGTTTACCAGGGTAAATACACCTCCATCCTTTGGAATAATTGCTGCCGGCAGGTTTGTGCCAACTTCATTAATCACAAAAGAATTCAGAGAATCTCCGGCAGTATTTATTTCATAAACTAATAAATTAACATCATTAAAACAAAAGAAATAATTTCCATTTTCACCTGTCGTAATTTGAGCGTTTGCGGGATCGCTTGTGACACTTAAGGAATTAAAATTCTTAGTCCAAAGTGAATCACCGGTTGCCGTTATTTTCATTATAGAAACAAAGCCCGGTAGTGTATTGTAATAACCGCCGGGGTCAACGCCCGCAAAAATATAACCGCCATCCTGAGTACTAATTCCCCCGGTTATTTTGATATCAGGATAAGTATGATACCATAAGAAACTTCCATTGGTATTTAATTCACCCACAAATGATAATGCCTGATAGTTCCAATCATAATATTCGAAATACAGCAGAGGATTACCATTCAAAGATTGAGTTAAATGTACTAGTTGATGCAAATCGTAAGCAGGACTTAAAATTCTGACACCAGCCGGTAATGGTAAAGAGTCTTCAGCTATTTTTTGTCCATTCTGATCGAAAAGAAAATACTGAAGTTTGCAATAGTCAACATTAGAACCTCCATGAGCGTCAAATAAAATTGCCATAAAGCTATTATTTTTAAGAAATGTTACGTCTCCCATTGTTAAGCTTGCAGGAAACGAATCCCTTTTGATTATGGCGCCCTCATTATCTGTAATCATCCATTGATTTCGCGGTATAGGAGGCGATGTTAAAACTCCATTTATAAATTGAAATCTGTCAAATCCATAGCTATAATTCATAAAAAGTCTGTTGTTGCCTGCTACAATACGAATAGCCTGGTTCCTGGGATCAGCAAGCGAATCGTTATAGAGTTTAATTTTGTGGAAATTGGTAACTAAATCGGACAGGTCGGATTTTGTGCAGCCTGATATGACTAAAATTATAAAGACGAATATTAGACTATAAAAATAAACCTGCCTGTATTTCATTTGAACTATAAATTATACGATTTAATTTGTTTCAAGAACTTAGTTTACTTTTTGAAGCTTGTATGATAAAGTATAACTAACTCCAACATTGATCTGCAAATTATCCATCCTGAAATCGTCATCGATATAATAATATTTAAAAACGTTTACGGGATCGGAATAACGCGTTCCTTCTTTATTTACATTCTCCGGATAATAACTGTAGCGCACAGCGGCAAATAACTGCATTGCTTTCTCTTTGTAAACAATTCCTGCGCCGCCAAAGTAGCCTAAAGTAAATGCATTTCTGTAATCGGTCCGGTTTACAAGATCTTCTTCTCCTTCACGCGATGTTGTACTTAAGGCATTTGTTAAGAAAGAAAAAGTCGCACCTGCTTCTACATAGGGA
>CAZAON010000042.1:0-9128 GCA_964486655.1 uncultured Flavobacteriales bacterium | reverse complement strand
GTTCAGATATTGAAAGTTCCTTTTCATTCAAACCTTCCGGAAAATATTATTGTGGACATGTTTCTTATCAGGTTTCAGTTTATGGCGGAGTAAATTATGTTTCCAAATCTCTTTCCGCCACAAGTGAATGGCAAAATTACCTGAATCACAGGGAAAATGAAGAGATTAATATTTTTACTCCAGCTTTCGGTGTTTCTATGACTGCGACAGTCAGTAAATTTTCATTGACACTCGGAGCCGAATATGCCGTTTATGGGGAAAAGACAAATTACTATCCGTACAGTCTCCAGCAAAGCCTTGTTCAGAACGGTGACTGGACATATAATACCGTCACTTATACTCAAACAGACACAGGCTTTTATATAGGAAACAGATATTTTATTCAATCACAGCAAACGAGAGTAGATAGCACATTCGACTCGCAGATTGATACCGTTGAAGAATATAAATACGATCAGGCTATCGCCGAGAAAAATGGTGTAAATCATATCACCTATGTTGAAGTTCCAATTATGTTCTCATACAACCTTGTTAGCGGTAAAGCAGGTTTAGGAGTTAGCGCGGGAATCGCTCCGGGATGGCTGACCTCCAGAAGCGGATATTATCTGAGAAGCGATGGTAAAGGTCTTGAATCTCTGGAGGAAATCGAATCTTTCAGGAAATTTATGATGAACGGAAGAATAGGAATCGACATGTATTATAGAATGAATGGAAGAATGTGTCTTACCCTGCGACCACAACTCAAAACAAATCTCAACTCGGTGTTCGAAAATGATTATGGTGTAAAACAAAAATATACATCGACCGGAGTTCTTTTCGGAGTTTCCTGGTTATTAAACTGATTAAAAGTCTTTTTACCTTTTTCATTCCCACGTTGTTTTCATGTAAACAGAGGCCGTTATCTCCGCGGTCTCTGTTTTTTTATGACTCTTCCTCCGGAATGGTTTCACGCGAAAAGCTTTCAAGAAATTCTATACTGCTCACATCAATACTGTAAAATCCGAACTCCTCAGCAACTTTTCCTTTGATTTTATAGCATCCTTTGCCTCTGAGCGGAAAGTCAAACAGAACACGGGGAAAGTGTGTGGTGTCGAAAAACAATCCGTTTCTGTCAATAAATGTTCCGAACATCATTCGCTGATTTGTTTTTGTTCGTGTCTGCTTTGTCGTAACCAGATATCCCGTAATTTCTATTGTCTGCCCCGACAGTTTTGGAAAATCAGTCACAAGTAAATTCGATTCCGGATTATCAACAAGTAATTCGAAAGGAGAACAAAGCGAAAATCCAAGTAATTCTCTTTCATCAAATGCATCATCAAAACGATGCTGATGTAATGCGGGAAATTCAAATTCTTTTTTTTCGGTACCAAATAATTCGTTTTTTATTTCAGTTTTAATTTTTTTTCCGATAATAGTATGAATATCCCAGAGCAATTGCTTTTTCATTCTTCCGGTAAAATTAAACGCACCCGCTCTTATCAGCAATCTGATTTGTTCGGCCGAAATTTTCACCCGACTCATAAAATCCTCCAGGCTTTTATATTCTCCGTTCCTATCGCGTTCATCAATAATATCAAGCGCTGTCGTCTGCTCCAGTTCCGCGATGTGAATTAAGCCCGGATAAATATTAATTCCTTTCACATTTGTGAAATACCCGCTTTGATTGATATCGGGTTTATGAATTATGGCTCCCGACATCCTCGCTTCATGAAAATAATATTCTGTGCGGTAAAATCCGCCGAAATTATTTATCACTGCCACCATGTGTTCAACCGGATAATAAGCTTTTAAAAACAGGCTCTGATAACTTTCAACTGCATATGAAGCACTATGACCTTTTGAAAAAGCATAGCCCGCGAAACTTTCAATTTGTCTCCATACTTCCTGTGTCGTCTCAAACGGGTAACCTTTTTCATTGCAATTAGAAAAAAATTTGTCTCTCACTTGTTTAAATTCCTCGCGTCCCCTGTATTTGCCGCTCATTCCTCTTCTAAGCATGTCAGCTTCTCCGAGTGATAGTCCGGCGAAGTAATGTGCTACTTTTATAACATCTTCCTGGTAGACCATTACGCCATATGTTTCACTCAGCAACTCGTAAATTTCAGGAGGTGTTGTGTAGGAGGGAGGCAATCCTTTAGAACGCAGAATGTATTCTCGCATCATTCCCGATGAAGCGACACCCGGACGAATAATGGAACTCGCGGCAACAAGTCCGATGTAAGTATCGGCTTCAAGTTTTTTTAATAACATTCGCATGGCCGGACTTTCCACATAAAAACAACCCATGCATTTGGCATTTCTTAAAAGCTGTTTGATTTTTTCATCCTGCTTAAAAGCCTGTATATCGTGAATGTCTATGTCAATGCCACGGTTTTCCTTTATTATCTGTAGGCTTTCTTTAATATGTCCTAACCCGCGCTGACTTAATATATCGAATTTATAAAGCCCGACATCTTCTGCCTCAATCATGCTGAATTGGGATAATGGAAATCCTTTGGGAGGCATATTCGTAGCAGTATATGCATGAATCGGCAATTCTGAAATTAATATTCCGCCTGCATGAATACTGAGATGATTGGGGAAATCGTTAAGTAATACTGAATATTTTTTTATCAGTGAAACAATCTGTCCGTTTTGATTTTGTATACCCTCTACCTGTATGTTATCAATTTCATTTTTTGGTAATCCGAATACTTTTCCTAATTCACGAACGACTGCATTTTCCTGGAATGTACTGTATGTCGCCAGCAATGAAGTATGTTCAACTGAATGTTTTTTGAAAATATATTCAATAATTTCATCCCGGTCTTTCCAGGAGAAGTCGAGATCGAAGTCGGGCGGACTTGTCCGGTAAGGATTCATAAATCTTTCGAAATACAAATCAAGATCTACAGGATCGACATCCGTTATTCTCAAAAGATATGCTACGATGCTGTTCGCCCCGCTGCCTCTTCCTACGTAGAAAAAATTCCGGTGACGGGCATAACATAAAATATCCCAGTTGATCAGGAAATAGGAAACATATCCTTGTGAAATGATTGATTCGATTTCATGATTCAGTCTTTGTTCAATTTTATCATTGAGCAGTTTGTAACGGTATTCAAGGTTTTCGGAACATAATTTTCGCAGAAGGTTTTCATCATCAGATTTATTTCCTGTATAGAATTTTTTATTCTTACTTGTTCCGAATTCGAAATCAATATCGCATTGTTCCAATAACTTTTCGGTATTGTATATCAGATTTGGATAATCAATAAATTGCCTGCGAAGCAATTCTTCGGGAATCATAATTTCGTCAGGTGAAGATTGTTCTTCGACGGGAAGTTTACTTAACAAGGTGTTATTGTCGATTGCCCGAAGTAAACGATGACAGTTGAAGTCGGTACGGTGACGAAAAGAGACGGGCGAAAGAATTACAAGTTTATCGGGATAATTTTTCCAGACAGAAAAATTCAATTTGTTGAGTTCCGGATATTTTATTCCGATGAATTCATTTTCACGTAACTTTCTGAATTTGCCGTTGAATGGATAAACAACAAAGCAATTTTGAAATTCAGGAGCATCGGGGAGAAATGGTTCATTTGAATGGAGGTGATATGACAGGAAATTATTCAGCTCCATAAATCCGTCATTGTTTTTTGCCAGCCCGGTAAATAGTTGTTGTGCCTGATTTCTGAAATCAATACCTGCAAGTGGTTTCACAGAACTTTTTTTGGTTCTGCGGATAAAATCCAAAATGCCTGATGTGTTATTAATATCGGTTAATGCCATTTTACGTACACCGTTTTTTTCGGCGAGCCCGATCAGTTCTGCCGGTGAAAGGACGCCAAAGCGAAGGCTGAAGTAAGAATGGCAATTGAGATACATTTTATTTTTTCGGACTTGCAGTTCTGAGTATTCCGTTAAACGGATTAAACTGTCTCATTTCAATTCCTTCTCCGGCAGCACGGTGTATTTTATCATCACCAAAACGATTTCTGATTTTATCCATAGCCTGGTAGAGCTGAATAATTTCCTGACTGTCTTCGAAAAGATTTATCTGATGTCCGCCACCTACTAAATGACTGAATCTTATTCCGACGAGCCGGATCATCATTCTTTTATTGTATAATTTATCGAACAACTCTTTAACCCTTGCAATCAATGTATGGTCACAGGAAGTATAAGGGATCCTTGACTGCATGGTATGAGTATTGAAATCGGAATATCTGATTTTAACAGTAACGCAGGCTGTCAGTTTATTTTCTTTTCTAAGCTGATAAGCAAGTTTCTCAGTCATGGCTACGAAAATGGAACGAATCATAGAAACATCGATGGTATCCGATTCGAAAGTTTCTTCAGATGAAATACTTTTTCGTTCGTTGTATGGAACGACTGGAGAGTTGTCGATTCCATTTGCCTTTCTCCAGATAGAATGACCGTTTTCACCGAGTACCATTCCGAGCATTTCTACCGGCATTTTCTGAAGAGTATGTACTTTTTCAACGCCCATACTACGTAGCAGTTGAAAGGTTTTTTCGCCGATCATGGGAATTTTCTTAACCGAAAGCGGAGCAAGAAAATTTTTTTCATTCCCGTTATCAATTTTCCTTTGTCCGTTTGGTTTCGCTTCACCGGTAGCAATCTTGCTCACTGTTTTATTCGCAGAAAACCCCAGTGATATAGGAAGATGAGTTTCCTTAATGATCTTTTGTCTAAGTTCGCTTGCAAACTTGTAGCTTCCGAAGAAGCGATCCATTCCGGTTAAATCAATGTAGAATTCATCGATTGAGGATTTTTCATAAAGAGGAACTTCGGAACTTATGATATCGGTTATGATCCCGGAAAATTTACTGTATTCTTCATAGTCTCCCCTGATAATAATCGCTTCGGGACATAGTCTCTTTGCAATTTTTATAGGCATGGCAGAATGGATACCAAATGTTCGGGCTTCATAACTGCATGTGGAAACTACGCCCCGGTCGCTCGTTCCGCCAACTATCACCGGTTTCCCCCTGAGCTCGGGGCGATGCAGGAGAGAGACAGAGACGAAAAATGAATCCAGGTCCATATGCACTATTGTCCGGTCTTCCATGATTGTGTTATAGTCTTTTAGAATGATAGTAATATAGTCTGTCATTCTTAAATCACCAAAGCAAAAAGTGATTCCAGTGAATAAAAATCCGGGGACCGGACCCCTTAATTTGGGCTGATTTCGGACAGGTAGGTTATTAACAATCCAATGTGGTTGGATGTTAAAAATTTATGTGTTTTCGGCCTTACCTTGGGTATTTTATCGTAAATTTGAAAAAACACATTGTTATGAATTTAACTATCGACAAAAAAGAGAAATATGCTTTGGTGACAATCAAAGAATCGAAGCTAAACTCTACAGTAGCGCCTGAATTAAAAGCTGAAATCGTTGTTCTCAGTCATGAGGCATTCAAGAATATGATATTCGATATGTCTGATGTCCAGTATTGTGATTCTTCAGGTCTAAGCGCTCTTTTAGTCGGCTATCGCATGTGCAGGGATAATAACGGAACTTTTGTTCTGGCTAATGTTCAGGAGCATGTAAAAAAACTGATTTCAATTTCTCAATTGGAAAGTATGCTTTTGCAGGTACCAACAGTTAATGAAGCGATTGATTTAATATATATGGATGAGGTTGAGAAGCAGCTTCACAAAGAATAATTCTGATCTATGAGATTTTTAATTTTACTATTCTGTTTACTTGTCAGTACGAATTTCGTTAACGCGCAGTGCACTCCTGATACAAGTATTACCCACAATGATCCCGGAGTTTATCCTGATACTATTACAGGATTGCCGCATGCGTATGTTGGAGTTAATTACGCTACAACAATTCAACTGAAAGTATTGGCTGATACTGTAATCGGCGGATTCACCGTTCCGGTTGATTCAATCGTCGTTAATGGTGTTACCGGACTACCGGCAGGTTTTACTTATTTATGTACTCCTTCCGGTTGCAGTTTTCCCGGCGGATCAGACGCTTGTATATTGCTGCAAGGTCCGGCACCTACCGGAAATATGACTGGAACTTATCCTCTTGTCGTTCAGGTCACGGCGTATGGAGTTGTTTTCGGAACACCAACTAATGTTCCGGCAAACATTACCGGTTATTCTATTGTGATTGACTCAACAACAGGTATCAATGATTTGTATACTGTCAATTATACAATTGGTCAGAATACGCCTAACCCTGCACGGGAATACACTTCAATTCCCGTAAACCTTGTTCGAAATGAAAATGTAAACGTTTCCGTTTCAAATCTGTTGGGTAAAAAAGTAATTGAACATTCCTACAACCTTCACAGGGGCCGTAATAATATTAATCTGGATGTACATGGATTGCAACCGGGCATCTACTTGTATACTGTTACAATTGGAAAAAATAACACAACCCGGAGGATGATTATTTCTAATGAATAATGGTTTTTGAAGTAAGCATTTTAGGCAGCAGTTCAGCCACACCAATTTATCAAAGACACCCGACCGCTCAGATAGTTAATATTCATGAGCGGTTTTTTTTAGTGGATTGCGGTGAAGGAACGCTTATTCAAATGAATCGGTACAAGATCAAGTATCATCGTATCAATCATATCTTCATTTCGCATTTACATGGTGATCATTATCTCGGATTGCTTGGGCTGATGTCTACAATGCATTTACAGGGAAGAACGATGGATCTTCATATTTATGGTCCGCCACCCCTCGAAGAAATCATTGATTTGCAACTCAGGTATTCAGAAACACTGTTAAGATATAAAGTACATTTTCATCCGTTAAATGCTCAGAAGAGTGAAGTGATTTTTGACGATGACAGCATGTGCATCAGAACAATTATTCTGAGTCATAGAATTCCCTGTACCGGATTTTTATTTTCCGAAAAGCAGGGACTGCGAAAATTAATAAAGGATAAACTTCATGAGTATCAGATTCCGATTGCTTCATACCAGAGTCTGAAAAATGGGGAGGATTTCGAATACAGAGGGAAAATAATTCCAAACAGCGAGTTGACTACACCTGCACGTAAGGCGCGTTCATATGCATTTTGTTCGGATACCCGTTATGATGAGACAATAATTCCGGTCATAAAAAATGTAAACCTGCTTTATCATGAGGCGACATTTTTAAATGATAAAAAGGAAAGAGCAAAGGAAACATTTCATTCAACCGCGTCGGATGCCGCGACCATTGCTTTGAAAGCAGGAGTCAGGCGACTGATCATCGGACATTTTTCGGCCCGTTATAAAAATCTGTATCCGCTTTTAGAAGAGGCACGGGAGATTTTTCCGGATACCACATTAGCGATAGAAGGTGACAGCTTTAAAATAGAAGAATAGATCTTCGGTTACTTCAGGGCTGTTTGCTTTAGCTTTTTAAGCTCGGCTTCAAGATCACGTATTGCATATCTTGTTCCTTCACGGAATGCTGAAAAAGTTCGAGGAATTTCATCGAGGTGTTCACGTTCACGGGCATATTCTTCGATATTCGTGATGAATTTTTTTAATTCCTTTAACTCGAAAATAGCAATACTGGATTTGACCTTATGTGCTACAGCATGTGTTTCTTTCCAGTTCTGAGTGGAAATAGCATGTTGTAGTTTCTGTATAGCTTCGGGAACCTGTTTGAGGAAAATTTCTATGAGCTGAATGGTAAGTTCCTGATCTCCGCCGGTGAACTTATCCAGAAACTCCAGGTTCATTCCGGCCTCGCGATATTTCACAGCTGCTGCAGAGGCATTCTTCCTGATTGCAACTACGGATGGGTCTAATGGCTTTACAAATTTTACTATCGCAAAGTATAATTCTTCCGGCGTGTAAGGCTTGATAACATAATCATCCATTCCCGCTTCCTTTGCCTTCACTTTTTCCTTTTCGGAAGCGTCGGCTGTCAAAGCGATGATCGGTATATCACGCATTTCTTTACGCATGCGGGCGCGAATCTCACGGGTTATTTCATAACCATCCATTTCAGGCATCTGTATATCCATCAGGATGATTTCGTAATCCTTTTCGCGTAACTTATTTAAGGCTGTCCGACCGTTTTCGGCCGTATCAATATTTTCGAAACCGAATTTGCGAAGCATGTTTTTTACAAGCAGCTGATTTACCCTGTTGTCTTCAACAACGAGTACGGCTGAATTCGAAAAGTCGAGTGCGGCTATTTCTTCAAAATGAGTTATTGTCTCTGTCTGAGGTTGAGTCTTGCCGAGGCGGAAAGACATATCAACAGTAAACTCGGACCCTTCATTTATTTTACTCTTAACAGCTATCGTTCCGCCCTGTAATTCGACTAATTGCTTTACAATAGTTAAGCCGAGTCCGGTGCCTTCGTAACGACGTTTGTTATTCTCAGCCTGCTCAAAGCTTTCAAATATACTTTGCAATTTATTTTCAGGAATGCCTATTCCGGTATCGGTCAGGCGCATTCTGATTTTACAGGTATTATCTTTCTGATCAAGAAGTTTTACTTCCAGGTTTATTTTTCCCTGCTCGGTAAATTTGATCGCATTACCCATCAGGTTCGTTAATATCTGGTTGAGCCGGATAGGGTCACCAACAATATTATCCTTGATGTGATAATCAATTGAACAGCCGATTTTGATTTTCTTTTCATCGGCCTTCACCTGAAGAATTTGTACAATTCCTTTAATGAGATCGCGAAGATTGAATTCAGTTTCGTTGAATTCGATTTTTCCGGCATTGATTTTCGAAAAATCTAAAATGTCATTGATGATAACCATCAGATTGTTTGCCGAAATCTTTATGGCATCTATGTATTCTTCCTGTTCTTTAGTCGGATTTGTTTTACGGAGGAGGTGAGTCATTCCCAGTACGCCATTCATCGGTGTACGTATTTCATGACTGACATTTGCTAAGAATTGTTCTTTTAGTTTATCGGAAAGCTCCGCGATTTCTTTTTGTTTTCTTAGTTCTTCAAGATCATACTTGATATGAAGCGCTTTCGTCTTCAGGTGAACTTCTTCGGAAGTCATCTGCCGGTCGATGTCGAAATATTTTTTATAATGAATTAAAGCGTTTTTATGATCTCCGATCTTTTCATAAGCAATTGAAAGAAACTGATGAATCTTTACAAGTTGAGCTTCCATCGGGGAAGACTGG
>CAZAON010000041.1:0-8624 GCA_964486655.1 uncultured Flavobacteriales bacterium | reverse complement strand
CCTAAAAATAAATAACCATGAATTGCAAATCTGAAGTAACTACAACGGTGACGCGTAACATACCTGACTTCGACAGGAAGACCGGAAATATTTACGAATCACTCGTAATTATTTCTAAGCGTGCAAACCAGATTGCAAGCGATATGAAAGAAGAACTTAATTCGAAATTATCTGAATTCAACTCGTCTACAGATAATCTTGAAGAGATATTCGAAAACCGCGAGCAGATCGAGATATCTAAATATTACGAAAGACTTCCCAAGCCTACGCTTATTTCTGTACAGGAATTTACGGAAAATAAAATCTATTACCGTAACCCGGCGAAGGATACCGGAAACAATCTGTAATATTTTCACAGTTATAAAAGAATAAATCCAGGACGTAACTGTTTTGGATTTTTTCGTTTCAACTCTCATGCAAGGAAAAAGAATTCTTCTCGGAATTTCAGGAAGTATTGCCGCTTACAAGTCGGCAGTACTTGTGCGCCTTTTAGTAAAGGCGGGCGCTGAAGTGAAAGTGGTTATGACTCCGTCTTCCACTCAATTCATAGCGCCGCTTACATTTTCTGTTCTTTCGAAGAATGATGTAATAGTTTCCTCTCATGAAAAGTCAAGTGGTCACTGGCATAACCATGTCGATCTCGGAATGTGGGCCGATGCATTTGTTATAGCTCCGGCCTCAGCTAATACAATCGGTAAAATGGCAAACGGGTTGACAGGAAATCATTTGCTCGATTGTTATTTATCTGCCCGTTGCCCCGTCTTTATTGCCCCCGCAATGGATCTCGATATGTTCGCGCATCCTTCCGTACAGGCCAATCTGAAGGTGCTGGCTGGATTCAGGAATCATCATATTATCGCGCCGGCAGAAGGTGAATTAGCATCCGGACTTTTCGGCGAGGGCAGGATGGAAGAGCCTGAAAATATTTTCAAAGTTCTCGGGGATTTTTTTTTCGCTGATCTGCCCCTGAAAGGCAAGAAGGCGCTCGTTACGGCCGGCCCGACCCACGAAGCCATCGATCCGGTCCGATTTATCGGTAACCGTTCATCGGGACGAATGGGATTCGCCGTTGCGGAGGAACTTGCCAGAAGAGGCGCCGAAGTAAAGCTGGTAAGTGGTCCGAGCAGCCTGACTCTTAATGACCATTCCGTTATCCGTAAAAATGTTGTCAGTGCCGATGAGATGCTAAAAGCCTGCATGGAAGAATTTCCTGAAATGGATATTATCGTTATGTCGGCTGCCGTTGCTGATTATAAACCGGAGGAAGTGCAAGACCGGAAAATATCAAAGAAAAATAATCTGAATTCGTTATCGTTGGTATCGACTACAGATATATTGAAGAGCATGGGTGAAAAAAAGAAAAAGAACCAGTTTCTTGTCGGTTTTGCTTTAGAGACACACGATGAACTTGCTCATGCGAAAGAAAAGCTTGAGAAAAAGAATCTGGACATGATCGTTCTAAACTCGATGAATGATGAGGGTGCCGGCTTTGATGTTTCCACCAATAAGGTCACGTTTATTGAAAGAAACGGAGTCCAGAAGTCATTCTCCTTAAAACCCAAAACAGAAGTGGCACGTGATCTTGTAGATGCAGTTATGAATTCTTTAAACAGGAAGAAATGAAATTATTGACAATAATATTTTTTAGTCTGTTTGTTATGCGGATTTCGGTTGCGCAGGAACTCAATTGCCAGGTTGCTGTTCTTTCTCCGGCAATTCAGGCAAGTGACAAATCAATTTATGACAAGTTGCAAACTGATTTACGTGATTTACTCAATAACAAAAAGTGGACTACCGACGAATTCCTGAATCAGGAACGAATTGAATGCAATATGGTGATAACAATATCTGAAAGACCAACTACTGACGATTTCAAAGCATCCATTCAAATTCAATCACGTCGTCCGGTTTATCATAGTTCTTATAATTCACCATTGTTCAATCACCAGGATAAAGATTTTACATTCCGTTACGTACAGGATCAGTTACTCGAATTCGATGAGTCAAATGTAAATTCCAATCTCACCGCAGTCATCGCTTACTATGCCTATTTGATAATTGGTTTTGATTACGATTCTTATTCCACCGAAGGCGGAACCCCTTATTTTGTCAAAGCACAAACCATTGTAAACAACGCTCAGAATTTGCCCGATCGCGGCTGGAAAGCTTTTGAAGATCAAAAGAACAGATATTGGCTCGTTGAAAATATTCTGAACATGGCCTATAAGCCTTTACGCAGTTTCAATTACAAATATCATCGTTTGGGCCTGGATAAATTTGCGGATAATATTAACGATGCAAGAGGAGGTATAGCAAACTATCTGGTTGATTTGAAAAAAGTATGGCAGGATAAACCTAATACGATTCTAATGCAGGTATTCATGTTTGCCAAAGCAGATGAACTGATCAGTATGTTCTCTCTGGCAACAAATGATGAAAAGAACCGTGCCGTGCCGATTTTTACACTTGTCGACCCGGCAAATGCTTTAAAGTACCAGACGATTATGTCGGGGCAAAAATAATTTCTCTGTTAAATATACTATAATTTAAAATATACCTGATTATTCATGAGTCTTAAATGTGGAATAGTCGGACTGCCGAATGTTGGTAAGTCGACATTATTCAATTGCCTGTCGAATGCGAAAGCGCAGGCTGCAAATTTTCCTTTCTGTACAATCGAACCAAATATTGGTGTTATCACTGTACCCGATGAACGACTGAATGTTCTGGAAAAACTGGTTATTCCGGAAAGAGTTGTTCCAACAACGATTGATATTGTTGATATAGCCGGACTGGTAAAAGGCGCAAGCAGAGGAGAAGGATTGGGAAACCAGTTTTTAAGTAATATCCGGGAATGTGATGCTATCATCCACGTCGTTCGTTGTTTCGAAGATCCCAATGTTGTGCATGTCGACGGCTCCGTAAATCCGGTTCGCGACAAAGGAACCATCGATACCGAACTTCAGCTTAAAGATCTCGACAGCGTTGAAAAGAAAATTGCACGCGTTGAGAAAATGGCCAAGTCAGGCGGAGATAAGGATGCCAAGAAAGCACTCGAAGTTCTGAAGATTTATAAAGAACATTTGGAAAAAGGTAAATCAGCCCGCAGCGCACCCGTCAATGCCGAGGATACCCGGTTCATTGCAGACATATTTCTTTTGACCGCCAAGCCCGTACTTTATGTTTGTAATGTGGATGAAGGATCAATACTTACCGGTAATAAATATGTCGATGCTCTGAAAGAAGAAGTCAAAGACGAAAATGCGGAAGTACTTGTAATCGCGGCAGCTATTGAAGCGGAGATCGCTCAACTGGAAAGCTATGAAGATCGTGAAGTGTTCCTGAAAGACATGGGTCTGGAAGAATCAGGTGTTGCTAAACTTATCAAAGCAGCTTACAGATTATTGAACCTCTATACATATTTCACTGCCGGAGTAAAAGAAGTCCGCGCCTGGACCATTACACGCGGAATGCTTGCGCCACAGGCAGCAGCAGTAATTCATACCGATTTCGAAAAAGGATTCATCAAAGCAGAAGTAATCAGTTATAACGACTTCGTAAAATACGGTTCCGAATCCGCCTGCAGAGACGCCGGTAAATTAAGCATCGAAGGAAAAGAATATCTGGTGAACGATGGCGATGTAATGCATTTCAGATTCAACGTATAGGAGCTGCCGGTCGGGTCTACTGGTGCCGGTGTATGGGTATTCCATGATTCCAATATTCCAAATTAAAAATTATCGCCAACAACATAGGAACCCGAAACCCAAAACCCGAAACCCATAACCCGTAACCAAAGCTTTTATTCCGAATTCCAAATTATCGCCAACAACATAGGAACCCGAAACCCGAAACCCGAAACCAAAGCGTAGTGGAAATGACAACCTTCTTCATAATACTCACCATCATCGTCAGCGCCATCGCACTGCAGAACCGTGCTGTCATGAGCAAGCTGATTTTTAATCCGTACTCGATTCATACGCGGAATGAGTGGTATCGTTTTTTTTCGTCGGGACTTATACATGCAGATGTAGTTCACCTTGGTGTGAATATGTTTGTATTGTATTCAATCGGAAATGTTGTCGAATCTTATTACAGTGAGATATTCGGGGAAAGAGCTAAAATCTATTATTTGATTTTATATGTAAGCTCTTTATTCATGTCAATATTCCCCACCTATAATAAGCACAAGGAAGATTTCACCTACAATGGTTTAGGAGCTTCAGGAGCGGTCTCTGCCGTTGTATTTACTTTTATACTTTTAAACCCGATGCAATCTCTTTGCCTGTACGGAATAATTTGTTTGCCGGGAATCATCTACGGCGGACTGTATCTTTATTACTGCTACTATATGGGCAAGAAGGGTGGAGATAATATAAATCACAGTGCTCATATGTGGGGAGCGATTTACGGATTTACATATACTATTTTTTTGAAGCCTTCTCTGTTGTCGGATTTCTTTACAGGGTTAATTCATTTCCGCGATGCCATCTGAAAATAAAGCGATTTTTCTGGACAGAGACGGAGTGTTAATCCGCGAAAGAGGTGATTATACATGGCTTTTAGAGGACATGAAAATCAACGAAGGTGTAGTGGAAGCTTTGAAGTTGTTTCAAAAGGCCGGATATTTATTAATTGTAATCACTAATCAGTCGGGGATCAGCAAAGGATTGTATTCGAAAAAAGATGCTGATTATATTCATAATCATCTCGACCGGTATTTTTCCAATAACGGTATTACCATTAATGAATTCTATTACTGCCCTCATCATCCTTCGGTGAGCAACTGCATTTGCCGTAAACCCGATTCTCAGTTGTTGGAGAAAGCTATTGCCAGATATAATGTGAATGCCGGGTTATCGTGGTTCATTGGTGATGCGGATCGTGACATAGAAGCCGGAATCAGGGCCGGAGTGCAGGTTTTCAAGATAGATGTGAACGGTTCACTGCCTGACGTAGCTCAAGAAATTTTCAGAAAACAGGAGTCCGTTTAAGGAATTAAACTCATTCCTGCTTATTTCCCATTGCATCTATTTTTGAGATTTAATATTGTGTATCACTTTGTTTATATCATTTTTCAATCCGCAATCATCAATATCGGCGTAGTCTGTACCTTTCAATTATAAAAATTCGGAGTTTGCTTAATAAAAATCCGCAGGATTTTCTCAAGACTAAGGACTCAATACTCAATACTCAAGACTACCCCCATGCCATTCGTTAATTACAACGGCAACATTATAGACGCCTCACAACCCATATTTACTTCCGGCAACAGAGCCTTTCGTTATGGCGATGCTTTATTCGAAACGATCAGACTAATGCAGGGTGAAATTTTGTTTTTCGAAAAGCATTTGAAGAGACTTTCGGCCGGAATGGAATTGCTGGGTATGAATCCTCATGACGACCTGACTTTTCATAATTTGTATTTATCGATCAGACATCTTGATCAGGTAAATAACCTGAAGGGAAATGGCAGGATTAGACTGGAAGTTTTCAGGAATGACGGGGGATTGTATACTCCGCATACGAATGATGTTTCTTATCATATTGAAACTTCTGCAGTGATGCTGAACAAGTATCAGTTAAATGATGCCGGATTAAAAATCGAAATATACACAGATATAAAGAAGCCGGTCAGTCGTTTATCTAATCTTAAATCGTCCAATGCTTTATACTACGTCATGGCCGGTTTGCATAAAAAGAAATTAGGAATAGGGGATTGTCTGGTGTTGAATACCGACGACAGAGTCGCTGAAGCAATCAGTTCCAACCTGTTTATGACTGAGAATGGCGTGGTTTACACCCCTGCATTGACTGAAGCCTGTGTGGCCGGGGTGATGCGTGAGACACTAATTGAGCATTTAAGAGCTAACGATATTAAAGTAGAAGAAACAGGGATAACAACGGATGATCTTTTAAAAGCTGATGAAATTTTCCTAACGGATGTAATTCATGGTATACGATGGGTATCTGCATTCAGGAATAAGAGGTATTTTAATACATTTTCAAAATCTCTGCTTGCAGGGATTAATGAGTCGTTGGTGTTTTCGAAGTAGTCGCGGCTGCCGGCTGATCTTACTGGTAAGTATGCAAGGGGTTTATTATTCCAAATTCCAAAATTCCATATTCCAATATTCCATATTCCAATATTCCAGGGATTCTTCAATAAAAAAGGCCTCCTTTCGGAAGCCTTTTTAAAATTACATTAATAACAAATTATTTTTTTGGAGCCTCAGGAGTAGTGATGCTTCCTGCCATTGCCATGTTCTGCTCGTAAGAAGATTTGATAGAAGCGTAAGTAGTGCCCCATCCATCAACTCTTGTTTGAACATCAGTCATTTTTGTACGGAAATCAGCAAGATCTTTCGTTACTTGCTCAGCTGGAATTTCACCTTTCATTGCTTTTTCTTTCCAGTCAGAGAACTGCTTAGTAGTCTCGTCCCAGGTAGTTTTGAAAGCTGTCCACTCATTTTGCATAGTCTCAAGGTTTGTAGCATCCTGAGTAGCTTTTGCAGCCATCTCATTTACTTTAGTCTTAAGAGCCTCATCTTTTGAAGATGCAGTAGCATTCATCATTTCAGTCTGCTTTGCAGCGAATTCTTTCGCCTGCGTAGTAGTCTGAGAAAGTTCATTGCTCCAGTTCGTAGCTTTTTCACCTAATGCAGTCCAGTCAGTACCGAACTGATTGATGTCAGCGATAGTTTTTTCGTCAATTTTGTTGGTGCAAGATGTAAAGCTCATGGCTCCTGCAACCAGAAGGGTGATAATAGCGTTAGTTTTCATTAATATGGGTAGGTTTTGATTTTTATGACTGCGAAATTACAGAATTACTGCTATGAAAAATCAATTTCAAAATTACTTTTCGACAAAGGAAAGTTTATTACTTCTCCTTCACGTCGGGCAGTACATTTCTGATATAGTCCATTTTACTGTTTACGATGCTCTTTTCGGGGAAAACACCCTGATTTGCCAGTCTGATGTCCTCTATGGAGTAAAAGGCCTGTGGATTCACGATTCTGATAAGCTCCCGGACCATGCCGATATCCTTGCGTTTTACGATGGTAAAAATGATTTTAACGGGTCCTTTGGCGCCATGCCCGTCAATTATGGTTACCCCCAGATTCAGCTTCTGAAGCGATTCTACGAGTGGTTCCCAGTTGGAAGGCGTAATAATGCGCAAAACCTGTAGTCCGAGTGCCAGCCGGTTTTCTATTATTAATCCAAAATATGTTCCCATTGCAAAACCACCCGCAAATCCGAAATAACAAAGCGGATTGTCCAGATGTTGCATGACCTGGCGTATGGAAATCAGCCAGATCATCACTTCAATGAAACCAATCATTGGGACAATGTTCCTGAATCCCTTTGAAATAAAGACGTTTCGAAGGGTTCCCAGGGTGACATCAAGGGTTCTCGCACAGAATATCAGTAATGGCAGAATTCCCCATTTAAATAAATCACTTTGTAAAAACTCATTCATAACTGTTGCAATAATTTATTGACCAATTCAGGCACACCATCTCCGGCCTTTTTTCGTATCACAGAAAATCCGCGCAAACCGGTCGCTGCCGGATCGATTATTATTTTTTCAGCATCCTCAGAGGCGTATTCCGTCAGACCCGCAGCAGGATATACGGCCAGCGATGTTCCGATAACAATAAATATATCGGCTTCGGAAACAACGGATGCCGCAATCTCCATAGCAGGAACTGATTCGCCAAACCAGACAATATGCGGTCTAAGCTGAGCACCCTTTTCACATTTTTCCCCTTCATTTAATTCTGTTCCCTGAATTTCATAAATCAGTGAAGGGTCGGCCGAACTACGCGATTTGAATATTTCACCATGGAGGTGGATGATTTTTTTTGAACCCGCTCTTTCGTGAAGGTCATCTATATTCTGCGTAACAATCGTTACATCATATTTATCCTGCAGCCGGGAAAGCGCCAGGTGAGCGGCATTGGGAGTCGCAAGCTTTACCTGTCTCCGTCTTTCATTATAAAAATCAAGAACCAGTTTTCGGTTTTTTATCCATGCTAATGGAGTCGCAACATCTTCAATCCTGTAATTCTCCCACAATCCGTCACTGTCACGGAATGTTTTGAGTCCGCTTTCTGCACTAATACCGGCACCGGTTAATACAACAACTTTTTTCATCACTTCTTTCAATTTATTTCCCGGCTCTATTCAATGAACCAGTTTCCTTCCATCTTGGTGCCGTTTAAAAAATCGCGGACTTTCACTTTGTTTCGTCCCGACAACTGTAATTCCTTTATTGAAATATAACCTCCAGGCAGATAAACATTCAGGTAGGTTTTATGATCTGTCGTTATTTTGCCTGCAGCGAAATTGTGGCTCTCAATAGTCGGTTCGGCCGAAAATAATTTTACCGAAAACGATACTCCAAACTCATTTGAAAAATGTGTATGTGCACCGGGGTACGGACTTAATCCGTTAATGAAATTGCAAGCTTCGTCGGGACGGAGCTTGAGGCTGATTTTTGTATTTTCTTTATTCAACTTCGGCGCTTTTCTCAAAGGCCTTCCATGCGTCATCTCTACCTGATCCATCAGATGCACTTCCTTTTTCATAATCGCCTGGACTGTCTTCAATAGAAGTGGAGC
>CAZAON010000040.1:0-7164 GCA_964486655.1 uncultured Flavobacteriales bacterium | reverse complement strand
GCGACTTTATTGAGTTCCGCATATTGCACACCTTTATTCGCTGAGAACAAAAATTGAATTTTATCGGCTCCGTTTGAATTCATCTCATCTTCCGGTAATGATGTGAGCTGTACTTTGAGAACAGCATCGGGCATGGAGACTTCGGATAAAAGTTTTTTAATTTTAGTTTCAATGGCCGGAATTGCATTTTGTCTTCCTGTTGTTATTTTAGAGGCAGTACTCTTTACCTGCTTGAAAGATTTATCAAGTTCCTTTGTGATTTGTTCGATTTGATTGGAAAGCGAAGAGAAAGACATTAGCCTTTCATTTATCGAATCCTTTAAAGCAATCAGTTCATCAACCGTATTCATGCGGTGCTTTTGTTGAAGCCGGTAAATTGCATCAAGTCTGGAACTGACGATTTCCAGCCGGGCCGGATCTACATTGATTAATTCAGCAGCCTTGCTCACTTCATCCTGAATGTCCTTCAATTCAATAATTGCGGCACGCAGGCGTTCGGATGATGAATTAAACTGGCTCGTATATTTTGTTAATCCGCTTAAAACTGACGAAGCGCTTTTAAGACCTGAGATAAGATTTGTTTCACCTTCACCGACAAGCAGGCTAAACTGATTTACACCGGACATGATTTCACCGGCATGAGATAAAGACGAGAGCTCATCCTCCAGTTTTTGTTGTTCATCAGCTACTAACGAAGCTTCTTCAAGTTCGTTAAATTGAAACTGAAGATAGTCTTGTTCAGATGAGGCTTTTCGTTCTTCTTCAATTAAGACTGCAAGTTCAGCTTTTAGTTGTCTGAATTTTTTGAATTGCGTTCTATATTCATTCAACAGATCGGAATGACCTGCGAATGCATCAACAACTGATAATTGAAAATTGGATTTATTCAGTAATAATGTTTCATGCTGAGAGTGAACATCAACCAATTCGCTGCCTAGATCTTTCAAAAGGGAGAGATTAACCGGCGTGTCATTAATAAATGCGCGTGATTTACCTTCTTTATTAATTTCTCTGTGAGTTATAAGCTGGTCATCGGCATCCAGTTCTGCATTTTCCAAAAAGGTTCTGATCTTTTCGGTAGTGTTAAAAACGCCTTCTATAATGCATTTTTTTGTTTTGTCCAATAAAGCCGATGAATCCGTTCTGTCGCCAAGCAATAATCCCAACGCACCCATGAGAACAGATTTTCCTGCACCCGTCTTCCCCGTTATGATATTTAATCCGTCCCCGAAATTCAGTTTCAGCTCATCTATCAGGGCATAATTACGGACATTCAAAGATTTTAACATGCTGTGAAGATAAAAAACAGGGCACTAATAAATATCATCAAATATTAAAAAAGTTGAAGCAAAATGAATTTTTCGAACAATGTCTGACAAACCTTTAGCAGATTACCGGGTACCCATTTTCTGAATATCTTCCAAAGTCATTTTCTCATATCCGTCAGGAATTTCGAATTCGGAAGAAGCTACTTCCATTGCTTCAACGCTTTTGGCCGTCATTTTCATTCCCATTCCATTCTGATACGTCTGAAACTCAAGCATGAACCCGTCTATTCCGTCAATCTGTGAATAAGAAGAGTTATTGGCCTTCAATTCATTGGTATACCATACATCGGATGACATTTCACCATCTTTAGTTTTCACATGAACAATAGCCTTTGAGCAATTAAATCCTGCTATTGTTTTGGTTTCCCTGGTCTTTTCAACAGTCGATTTTCCCATCTCCTGCTTTTGTTTATCTATCTCACTCTTATTCATTTCAACTGCCCATTTTTTCCCCATCATGTCCATTAACATGGTTCCGTTGCCGCTTTTATTATTACTGATAATAGTGGTTTTACCCATGAACATCGAAACTTCAACTTTAGTCATATCCTTATCAAAAACCATTGTTGATTCTGATGGTAACGAGGCCATTGTCTGATCATCCAGTTTCATATCAGGATAACTAATATCAAATACAACTTTTCCTGAGGAAATAGATTTTTCGCCTTTTTGGGCGATTAAATTAACATGAACAAGTGAAAATAATAAAAGAGCGATTGACAGTTTTTTCATTACGAAGCGGATTAGTTAGATATTATTAGATGAATGATTTCTGTAAGGTTGAGCGAAATTATATATAAAATCTCTTCAATAATTTCAAAAGTTCATTGTTCATATCTTTTAAAGAGGCCTACTACTGCTTGTTAGGGGCTATCTATCTTTAAAACCGTTACAAATAAGGTATTACATGGCAAATAAGCTTAAAAGCGAGCCCTCGGAAGTGAAGGAAAAGAAGTCAAAGAAAAGTAAGAAGACTTTCACTGACAGGATGATAGCTGTTTCAGTTTTTCTTAAGGATGAACGCACACATAAAGTGGCGGGCCTGGTATTGATAATGATTTCATTTTTTATGACTGTAGCATTCTTGTCTAATTTGTTTACATGGAAAGCGGATCAGGCAATTGCAGGTGTTGATTCGGTCTGGAAGTTATTAGTTAGAACTGATATAGATGTAGAAAACTGGTTAGGCAAAATCGGCGCACTAACGGCTTTAAAATTCCAGAACAACTGGTTTGGAATATGTGCATTCATCTTTCCGTTTTTGATTGCACTAACAGGAATAAAGATATTATGGAATGCGACTTTACTCCCATTCGGAAAGACCATCGGTTATTCTCTCTTTACGCTCGTCTGGTTTTCTACTTTCCTCGGGTACATTTTTCATAAGTCATCGGACTTGCTGATTTATGCCGGAGGATACGGATACAGAATGAGTCAGACTTTGAATTCGCTTATTGGATTTATCGGAACGGGTACATTACTGGTTATATCACTCGTTGGATTCCTGGTCGTAGCATTCAATATTCCTCTTAGCAGAAAACCTGCTCTTGAGGGAATCGGCGAAGTTGAGGCGGATGCGGATGAGGTTGTTGAGAAAGAGATTCCTGTCGCCGGAAATAAATTCAGGGAAGAGCGTATTGTGGAACTTGAACTGGGAACCGAAGAAGAAGAGGAAGAAGAGGAAGAAACTGAAGATGCAGGGAACTTTATTAATCTCGATATAGAAGACGAATCGGCTGAAGAAGAAGAAGAAGTTGAGGAAGAGGATGAAGAGGAAGAAATTTCTCTGGATGAAGTTGATATCACACAATTGACGGCCGGACTAAATCCGCCTGCAGAAGGTGAAGTACCATTGGAAGTTGAAGCCAATACAGAAGAGGTTTCAGTGATAGATGAATCGGGTGAATTACCACATGCTCAGGGTGATTTTGATCCGACTCTTGAATTAGGCTCTTATAAGTATCCTACACTCGATCTGTTAGAAAACTATGGTGATAAGAAGGTAGAAGTTAACAAGGAAGAACTCGAGGCGAATAAAAACAGAATTGTTGAAACGCTGAGTCACTATAACATTGCGATTGAAAAAATTAAAGCAACGATTGGTCCGACAGTAACACTTTTTGAAATCGTTCCGCAAGCCGGAGTCAGAATTTCAAAAATTAAGAATCTCGAAGATGATATTGCACTTAGTCTTGCCGCTCTTGGAATAAGGATCATCGCCCCTATTCCGGGAAAAGGTACAATTGGTATTGAAGTGCCGAACCAGAAACCTGAAGTTGTACCGATGAAGGTTGTTCTGGGGTCAGAAAAGTTCGTCAACAGCGATTATGAACTGCCGATCGGTCTCGGTAAGACCATCAGCAATGAAGTGTTTGTAGCCGATCTTACAAAGATGCCACACTTGCTTATGGCCGGCGCGACTGGCCAGGGAAAGTCGGTCGGACTAAATGCCATTCTGGTTTCCTTATTATACCGAAAACATCCCGCACAGGTCAAGTTCATTCTTGTCGATCCGAAGAAAGTGGAATTGACACTTTTCAAGACAATAGAGCGTCACTTCCTTGCCAAACTTCCGGGTGAAGCCGATGCAATTATTACGGATACCAAAAAAGTGATTCATACACTTAACTCATTGTGTATGGAAATGGACCAGCGGTATGAGTTATTAAAGGACGCTCAGGTCAGGAATATTAAAGAGTACAATGCAAAGTTTATTGCACGGAAGCTGAATCCGAATAATGGCCATAAGTTTCTTCCATACATTGTACTTGTTGTGGATGAATTTGCGGATCTTATTATGACGGCCGGTAAGGAAGTTGAAATGCCAATTGCACGACTTGCGCAGCTTGCCAGGGCTATTGGAATTCACCTGATCATTGCAACACAAAGACCTTCCGTAAATATTATAACAGGAACCATTAAGGCGAACTTCCCGGCACGAATAGCATTCAGGGTAACGTCAAAAATCGATTCCAGAACGATTCTCGATTCAGGTGGAGCAGACCAGCTTATCGGGCGAGGTGATATGTTGTTTTCGACGGGTGCTGACCTCGTGAGGTTGCAATGCGCATTTGTTGACACTCCTGAAGTAGACCGTATAACTGAATTCATTGGCGGGCAGAGAGGTTATTCGGATGCACATCTATTACCTGAATATGTAGATGAAAGCGGAGAAGGCAGTAAGGAATTTAATGCGGATGACAGAGATCCGCTGTTTGAAGAAGCTGCACAAATTATCGTTCAGCATCAGCAGGGTTCTGCTTCACTGTTACAAAGGAGATTAAAACTTGGATATAACAGGGCGGGAAGAATCATTGATCAGCTTGAATCGGCCAGAATCATCGGACCCTTTGAAGGCAGCAAAGCGCGTGAAGTTTTAATTAAGGATCCGGTTACTCTTGAGCAATTACTTAACTCGGTCAAACAGAAATAGATACATTTTGTCTATTTTTGTAAGGATTCATTTTTAGGAATGTTTTTTGGTAGAGGCTGATGAATATCAGATTAGTGAACTTTGCTATTCTGATTAATCAGACTAATTTTATGCCCCAATTCAAAAATAAAATGAAGCAAATTTTGCTGTTAGTTTCTTTCTTTTTAATCGGTTCCGGCACATTCGCTCAAACCGATAAAAAGGCTCAGGAAATCCTGAATTCCGTTAGCACCAAATACAAATCCTATAAATCAATTAAGGCCCAGTTCACCATTACCATTGAGAATGGCAAGGATAAGTCAAAAGACACTCAAAAGGGTACTTTGTATCTGAAGGGACAGAAATACAAACTGGAAATTGCCGGACAGGATATTTTAAGTGATGGTAAAACCAGATGGACATTTGTAAAAGACGCGAATGAAGTTCAGATAGACAATCAGCGCACGGATGAAAATGCCATTACGCCAACCAATATTTTTACAATTTATGAGAAGGGATGGCTTTCAAAATATACCGGTGAAAAAAAGGATGCTCATTTGGTTGAACTGATTCCTTCGGATGCGAAATCAAAAAACATTTTTAAGGTAAAGCTTACAATAAATAAGACGCAAAAGACAATTACTTCGGCAATTGTTTACGATAAAAACGGTTCAACACAAACAATTACGGTTGATAAATTTGTGGCAGACGGTGCAACGGATGAAACTATATATGTTTTTAATAACGGCAAATATCCTGGTGCTGAAATTATTGATTTAAGATAAACCATTAACTAAAAAATAAGAAGTCATGAAAAAAATCTACTCTCTATTACTTATTGTTTTACCTGCATTTATGCAGGCACAAACGATAACACAGGCTGACCTGCCAACTGCCGGTACGGCCTGGATTATGAATGAAGATACCAACTACGTTGCAGCAGTTCCTTCGGGAGGAATGGGACAGACATGGAATTTCGCATCGCTTCTGACAAATAATGTAGATACCCAGGCTTTTCAGGCTGCTGCAGGAACACCTTATGCATCTGCATTCCCGTCATCCAACCTCGCAACTTATAGTTCTGCGGACGGCAGTTATGGTTATTTTACGAATAGCTCGACCGGATTTTACGCTGATGGCAGTGGCTCTTCAACCGGCAATCTGATTTATAATCCGCCGATGTTATATATACCGGTTCCTTTTTCATACGGTAGTACAACGAATAGCGTAGGCCGTATTCAGGTAGACACATCGATAGCCGGTCAGGGTTATAGAATTGTTTTACGTTTTGAAACCAGTTTTGAAGGCGATGCCACCGGAAGCCTTACGATTCCTTCCGGAACATTTAATGTTTTAAGAATAAAAACTATTCAATTGGCATACGATTCCATTTCTGTTGAAGTAAGTCCGGGTACGGGAATTTATGTCCCTTTTTCAGGTTCTGTAAGTCAGACGACAGACTACCATTTCGTATCTTCCGGTAATCCGGTTAATTATATCATGGGATTATCTGCCGACAGTCTTGGGACTATGACCACTGGCTCCAGATATTATTCAGGACAATCATCTATAGGTATTGAAAAACCTAACACTTTTGCAAAGCAACCGGTGTACCCAAATCCTGCTATGGATAAAATCAGATTCAACAGCCAGGATATAAATGCTGAACTGGTTATTTATGATAATTCAGGGCATGAAGTAAAGCGTATCGTTGGAAACATAGGTAATTCTATCGATGTTCAAAATCTAAAACAGGGTGTTTATCACTACAAAGTAGTTTACAGCAACCATACAGAATCAGGAAGTTTCGTAGTACAGCATTAAGAACTGACTTAATAAAATATAAGAAGGAAGCCCCATTTGGCTTCCTTTTTTTGTATATTTGGGTATGGTCAATTTGTTTCGTCTGATTTTTTTAGGGTTCCTTTTCACGATTTCGGCAAACATTTGTCAGGCCGATGAAGACTCTACCCGTGTAAACAGAGACTATCAGATTTATCTCAAGCAACCGGCAAAATCCATAAAACTTTTGATGTATGAAAAAGACTTCACTCCTATTCAGGGAATAATTTCGGAGGACAAAAAATCTGTTATTATAAAAAATTACAAAAAAGGCTCAAAGGTTCATGTTAAAGTGGAATACGAAGACGGAACAGTTGAAGAATTTGTAAAGAGCCCTTGTTATATTGATCCGGTCATAACCTTTGTACCCCCGGTGATTAAACATGTCCTGTTATTAACTCATTGCTGAGTTCCTTACAACAAAGTTCAAATATTCTAATTTGCCGCTGTGAAAAAACGACCGGCAGGTAAGTGGTATTTGTGGGTTATTATTGCTCTTGTTGTAAAGGGGTTTATGTTTGTTTTGCTTACAGACGAGCTTGGAGCTAAAGATGACGATTATATTGGCGTTTATTTAGGAAA
>CAZAON010000039.1:0-5091 GCA_964486655.1 uncultured Flavobacteriales bacterium | reverse complement strand
CGCTGGTCATACCCGTTAATCATAAAAATCTTGCAGAATTACCAATCGATGAAGTATTAATTTCGTTTGAAAGCAGGTGGAACAAAATTCACTGGAAGTCTATCGTTTCGGCATACCGCAACTCGCCTTACTTCGAATATTACGAAGAGGACTTTAAAGAATTGTTCATGAATCCTCCCGAAAAATTATTCGACTTTAATATGAAACTGCTATTAAAGTTGTTTTCAATTTTTAAAATAAATACTGCAATCGAATTTACAGCTGAATATCAAAAGGAAGTTCAACTACCTGATTTTCGAACTACCATTCACCCAAAAAAAATCCCAACCGATGTTAAACCATACCATCAGGTTTTTGCAGACCGCATTGGATTTATTCCTGATCTGTCAGTGATTGATTATCTTTTTAATATCGGAAATCTGCGTTTTCCAATTCTTTAACTTTTTCAAATCTTAGTATCTGCGTCATCTGCGGGAAAAAACTGCGTGACACTCCCGCAGATTATGCAGATAAACAAAATTGAATCTGCTTTCGATAAGAATTAAGTAAACAATCGATATAACAATACTAAACAGTCGTGCGCAGATTTTCGCTGATCTAACCTCTAAGATTCCATTATTTCGAAAAATGTAATTTATAGTTTACCATAATTCCCATAAAGTAAATTCATTCTACAGCGATAAAATCTCCGCAATCCTCATCAGATCATTCGGAAAATCCTTCTTCTTACTAACAACGACAGAAAACGGAGTCGTCACAACCTTATCTGCAACTATCCCAACCATTTCTTTTGACTTTCCGGCAACTAAGGCCTCAACAGCGGCGACGCCTAACCGGCTTGCAAGCACACGGTCAGCGCAAGTCGGCGAGCCCCCGCGTTGCATGTGCCCGAGTACGCTTACCCTCGTATCATATTCGTTGAATTTGCTCTTCACAGCTTCCGCAATATCATATGCGCCACCGGCTTCATCTCCTTCAGCGACAATAACGATCATGGAAGATTTCTTTCTTTGCCAGCCTCTCTCAAGAATTTTAATGATCTGGTCAATTTTTGTTTCTGTCTCAGGAATCAGAATAGCTTCAGCTCCGCCTGCTATCCCGCTATAAACTGCTATCATTCCCGCATCCCTTCCCATTACTTCAATAAAAAATAAACGGTTATGTGAATCGGCCGTATCCCGAATCTTGTCGACGACCTGCACAACCGTATTCAACGCTGTATCGAATCCGATTGCCGTATCGGTCCCATATATATCATTGTCGATCGTTTTAGGAATACCGATTGCGGGAATATTATACTCACGTGAAAAAACTTCTAGTCCGCGAAATGAACCATCTCCACCCAATACAACCAATGCCTCAATACCTGAATTCTTTATATTTTCAAATGCCTTTTTCCTGAATTCCGCTTCCTTAAACCTGTTGCTGCGGGCCGATTTCAGAATGGTGCCTCCCCTTTGTAAAATATTACTTACCGAATGAGAATTCAATTCAATAAACTTTCCGTCTATCAATCCGTCGTACCCATTCAAAACTCCCGCAACTTCAATCTCATTGTAAATAGCGGTACGCACAACGGCACGTATTGCCGCGTTTAGTCCGGGACAATCACCTCCTGTTGTAACAACGCCGAGCTTTTTATACTTCATCGGTAGCTTTTTTAGTATTGTGCTTTCGACTGCCTTTATATACTTCAAACTTCAGGAAACGACATTCAAGAGCTCCGTTAAACAATTGTATTTTTCTTGAAGCCTTTAGACCGATGTTTCCTGCGGCTTCTTTATTTGCCGTAAGAATCCAGGCTACACCGGTATACTTCTTCTTCAATTGGTCACCGATTTCCTTGTAAAGGCTAAAGAGGTTTTCATCGGTAATTCTGCCTCCGTAGGGCGGATTTGAAATGATGGTTTGTTCAATTTCCTCAGGGGTATAATGTTCAAACGGCATGTTGATAAATTCGATATCCTTAAATACACCGGCCGCTTTTGCATTTTCAATCGCCGACTGAATCGTTTGTCTTGATTTGTCAATTCCGCGAATCGGGAAATCCAGCTTCTCCAACTGACCGTTTCTCGCCTCTGCTATTAATTTCGTCCACAACTCCGCATCGAAATCATTCCACCGTTCAAATCCGAATTCGTTTTTCAAAATTCCAGGCGCGATATTTCTTGCAATCATAGCAGCCTCGATCACAATCGTTCCGCTTCCGCACATAATATCAGTCAGGGCTGACTTCTGATCCCATCCGCTTAATAAAACCATGCCTGCAGCTAGAGTCTCATTCAGGGGCGCTTCACCCTGCTGAACCCGGTAGCCGCGTTTATGAAGTGACTCACCCGAACTGTCTATCGAAACAGAGGCAATGTTACTCGATATGTGTACGTTTATTCTGACTTTCGGAAAACGAAGATCGACATCTGGTCTCTTACCTGTGTTATCCCTGAATTGATCTACGATGGCATCTTTCGTCTTCAGCGCGGCATATAATGAATGAGTGATATTCGACTTAACGGTGACAGCATCAACAGCAAGAGTTTCATCGGCCGAAAGGAACTGACTCCAGTCAATCTTTTTGATACCGTTGTATAATTCATCTTCTGAAGAAGCGGGAAATGATCCGATCGGTTTTAAAATCCGCAGTGCAACTCTGCTCCAAAGGTTAACCTTGTACATCGTTTCGAGAGTACCCGAAAATGAAACCGCTCGAATCCCCTTCGAAATATCGGTCGCGCCAAGTTTATTCAACTCCTCAATTAATAAATCTTCAAAGCCAAAAGACGTCTTGGCAATCATTGGGAACTTCTTCATTGTTTGCTAAGCCATCCTTTCTTGTAAAAAAATATGAGTTGCGCTATCACTATGATAAGCATGACGATGCTGACGATAATATAGCCATGAGGTGAATACAATTAGGGCATGTTAAGGGGGAAATATTCACCCGTTAATGGATCGTGTCTCGAAAAATTCATTCCGTACAATCCTACAATGAAAGTTAACGGAATGAATATCGTTGAGATGATGGTTAACACTTTCATCACCGCATTTAACCTGTTTGAAACGGATGACTGGTAAACATCCATCATGGAGGCGGTTACCTCTTTCGAACTCTCTACCAGATCCAGCAACTGAATGCAATGATCGTATGAATCACGAAAGAAAACCTTTGTTGAATGATTGATTTCAGAAAAGTCGGAACGAACAATATCATTGATCTTATCTCTCTCGGCCCAGATAGTTCTTCGAAGTATTATCAGATCACGTTTTTTCTGTAGTACTTTATTTAATGATTCGCGGGTCGGATTACTGATGAGTTCTTCCTGCAAATCGTCGAGATAATCGCCGAGTCTTTCCAGTATAGGATAATAATTATCGATGACCAGGTCTATAATAGAGTACGTGAGATAATCGGCTCCTGACTTTCTCAAAAATCCCTTTCCGAGTCTGAGCCTGTTGATCAGAGGATCGAATTTGTCTTCATACTTATCCTGCAGCGTCAAAACAAAATTACTTCCCAGAAAAATACTTAACTGATCGTTTTGTATGGCACCATCGCTTTCACTAAGTAGTCGGCTGATGATAAATAAATGACCGGGATATTCTTCAATCTTCGGACGTTGATATACGTTTACTACATCTTCCATTTGAAGAAGATGAATATTAAAAAGATCAGCCAGTTGCTCAAGAAATAACTTATTTCCGAATCCCTTTATATCAAACCATAACACTTTATCGGTATGGGCCTCAAGAACAGCCTTGATTTCCTGGATACTGTTCAGTTTACGCTCCTCCAGGAAATCGTTATTATAAATGAAGCATTTTACATTTGGCTTTAACGCATCATCCGGAAGATTTATGACTCCGGGAGCGCTTCCTGGCGGAGAGCGTCTGATACGTTTGGTTCTTGGTAACCTTATGCTTTTTCGCATATTAATTCTAAATAATTGCAACGGCAACGGACAAACCGTTATTTTATCGAAAATCCGTACGGTACGGTATAAAAGTATGGAAATCTACCAGAAATTTTATTGAATACAGGTTAATTTATCACCACCCTTTTCAAAACTATTCCGTTCTCATTTCCGGACAAATGAGAAGGGAATAAATTAGGTTAATAACAAACAACGTTGTTAAATTAGCAACCTCATTGACTGATCATTGATCCAACAAAATTGTCCTGATAAATGCTACTGGTTTACTTTCTGCTTTTTATTACAATCGTTATCAGCGGAAGTTCAATCTTTGCCGTAAAAACTGTGAACCGCAGCTTTTTAAAGATGCTGCTTTCTTTCAGTGGGGCTTACCTGTTTGGCTTAACCGTTACTCATCTTATACCTGAAGTTTATCATTCGGGTGATCATTCAATTGGCATCTATATTTTTGCCGGCTTCTTTATCCAGATCATACTTGAGTTTTTTTCGGAGGGAATTGAACATGGACATATCCATATTCATAAAAATCAAAATGCAGCTTTTCCTTATGGAGTTATGATCGGATTATGCCTGCATAGTTTTCTCGAAGGCATGCCACTTGTGCAGCGATTCTCTGAAGACTCTGTACAGGACTCGCTTCTATTCGGGATAATTCTTCACCACATTCCCGTGGCAATTGCTCTGATGACGATGTTTGTTCAATCGGGACTCACCAAGTTTTCGGCTATGATCTATCTGATTCTTTTTGCCCTTATGGCTCCGCTTGGCGCATTAACAGGAAATCTGCTGAATGAAACTTCTGTTCATTCCCTTTTCTTCGATAAAGTTATGGCTGTTGTAATCGGAATTTTCCTTCATATCTCAACTACCATACTTTTCGAGTCATATGAAGAGCATCGCTTCAATTACTTAAAGCTGGTGATTATACTGCTTGGCGGAGGGTTGGCGATTCTGAGCTAGCTGCTAGTTCATTGGTTGTTTAAAATCTATAGGGTGTACAAGTTCTGTTTCGGGTTTCGGGTTGGGGGTTGGGGGCTGCAGGTTCATAGGGTATACAAGATTTCGTTTCGGGTTTCGGGTTAGGGGCTGCGGGTTCATAGGGTGTCGAAGATGAGGTTTCGGGTTTTGGGTTTCGGGTTAGGGTCTGCTGGTTCATTGTGTA
>CAZAON010000038.1:0-3852 GCA_964486655.1 uncultured Flavobacteriales bacterium | reverse complement strand
CGAATTCATTTTACAAAGATTCGCACAGGCTGATTTATGGTGCAATTCGCCGTTTATTCGAGCGTTCCGAACCCATCGATATTTTAACGGTTACAAACGAATTAAAGAAAAGCGGCGAACTGGATATCGTTGGCGGTCCGTACTACATCACGCAACTGACGAATCGTGTCGCATCAGCAGCTAACATTGAATTTCATTCACGAATAATTTTACAAAAGCATATTCAGCGCGAACTCATTCGCATTTCAAGTGAAACAATCCGCGATGCCTATGAAGATACTTCAGATGTTTTTCTTTTACTGGACAGAGCAGAGAAGAACCTGTTCGAAATAGCAAAAGGAAATATCAGCCGCAATTACCAGGACATGAGTACCATGGTTGGTGATGCGTTTAAACAAATTGAAGCCGCCAGATTGCATGGTACGGGTATTACCGGGGTGCAGAGCGGATTTACGGATCTTGACAGGATTACATCCGGCTGGCAAAAATCTGATCTTATCATCCTCGCGGCTCGTCCGGGTATGGGTAAAACGGCTTTCGTTTTATCATTAGCCCGAAACGCCGCTATCGGATTCAACAGGCCGATTGCATTCTTCTCACTTGAGATGTCATCCGTTCAGCTTGTGCAGCGTATGATTTCTTCGGAGACAGGAATTCCCTCCGATAAACTTCGTAAGGGAACACTTGATGAACATGAATGGAATAAACTCATATCAATGACTGGAAAGCTTTCAGAGGCTCCTGTATTTATTGATGATACTCCTTCATTATCGGTATTCGATCTGCGATCCAAATGCCGCCGTTTAAAATCACTCCATAACATCGAGCTTATTGTAATTGATTATCTTCAATTGATGCGATCTGATGTCGAAGGAAAAGGTGGAAACCGCGAGCAGGAAATCAGTAATATTTCGCGTTCATTAAAAGCGATTGCCAAGGAACTTAACGTGCCGATCATCGCACTGTCTCAGTTAAGCCGTGCTGTCGAAACCAGAGGCGGATCCAAACGTCCGCAGTTGAGTGACCTTCGTGAATCCGGTGCCATCGAACAGGATGCCGATATGGTTACTTTCATTTACCGTCCCGAGTATTACGGAATGGAATTCGACGAAGAAAATAACTCAACGAAAGGTATTGCCGAAATCATCATTGCCAAGCACCGTAACGGAGCACTCGATACGGTGAAACTAAAATTCATCAATCAACTGGCAAAGTTCACGGATCTTGATTACAACGAAGTTACCGGAACCACTGGCAGTGGTAGTGTGACCGATTATCCGAATAACAGAATTATTATCGGTTCACGAATGAATGACATGGAGGAAGAAACTCCGTTTTAAATTGCAATCTTCAATTTTCCATGATAATCGTCGGCCTTATAACTGATTCTACCGTTCCCGGACTCAGACTGATTTCAATTAAAAATCAAATTTTGAGGAAAAATACGCGGGAAAGGAGAATTCCTGTCAGGTATTATTTTTTCAGGTTGAAAGTCAGGTAGCAACCTGCCCGGACTTTAATTGATCTGTTAAGTCAATTTTAAATCTCAAAGCTATATTTTAATAATTGATACTGTTGGAGTATATTGCATGCTCTAAAACTCAATCCCCGTGCGACTTTCGTCCACTTAAGGATTAATACCACATGAAACACAAAATACCGGTTATTGCCGCATTATTGATTTTTATCAATCTCGTTTCTCAAAAAGTATACAGTCAGCCTGCGGTCGGATGGGCTGATAATATCGTCGGTCAGGGATATGATGAAACATTTGATGTCGTTTTAGACTCTTCAAGAAATGTATTCATCTGCGGGCAGGTTGAATTTACATCATACTTCGATGGCTATCCGTTATCTACCGCCGGTATTCATGACATCTATCTCGCAAAGTACAGTCCGAATGGCACACTGATCTGGGCCAAAAGGGAAGGCGGAGTCGGAGGGGATAAGGCAATTTCTATTGATGTAGATGCAGCAGGAAACTCATACATCTGCGGGGAATATGAAGAAGATTTCACATTCGGTAATACAAATGTTGAGGCTGATGCGGGAAATAATTTTTTTGTAGCCAAATATGATCCTGCCGGTAATTTTAAGTGGGTTAAAACTTTACAGGGCGGAAGTGAAACGATAAGAGGTTTTGCAATAGCCGTTGATTCAGCCGGGAATGTATATGGAGGCGGAACATTTCGTGACAAAGCGAGATATGATGGGTCTACACTTTATACAACGAGAGGTTCGACCGACGTTATTTTAGTAAAGTTCACATCAACCGGACATTTTGTTTGGGGAAAGAGAATCGGTGGGAGTGATTCGGATGAAATAACCGGATTGGATGTTAAAGGTGATAAATTGTATGTGACAGGATATTTTTCCGGCGGATGCAAATTCGGAAGCACGACATTAAATTCATACGGTGACATGGATTTTTATGTCGCTCAATATGACACTTCAGGTTCATATATTTGGGCTAAGCATGGAGGAAGTTCCGATGTTGACCAGGGACTGGATGTCACAGTAAATTCAAGTGATGATGTTATTTGTACGGGTAATTTCAGAGGGACCGCAAATTTTTCAGGAACCTCTCTTACTTCGAACGGCTATGTCGATGCTTTCATAGTTTCATACGATGACAGCGGAAATTTACTCTGGGCAAAAAATTATGGAGGTGGTGGCGCTGATGGCGGAAGTGGAATTGTAACCGACCGGAACGGAGATATCTATTTCACGGGAGATTTCGCCGGCGTTGGTCATTTCGATACGATTGATGTTGTCAGTCATGGAGATGTGGATATTTTCGCCGCTAAATGTGATGCTGCGGGGAATGCGGTATGGGTAAAAGGTATGGGCGGACCGGATGGAGAGCGGGGAAGGAGCTGTGCCGTTGACAGGTTTGGAAATGTTTTTGTGAATGGCGAATACTGGTCATATATTACTCTAGATACCTTTCAGCTTACCGGACAATTGCTCATTGATGCATTCCTTACACGAATAGGAAGTTATCCGATCTGTCATGCGAATGCTCAGGTTACGAATGAAATAGTTTGTTATAATAACTGTACGGGAGCTGCGCAGGCTATTCCTACAGGTGAAAGTCCGTTTACCTATCTCTGGACAACTGCCGCTAATCAGACATCAGACAGTGTGTTTAATTTATGTCCGGGCAGTTATACGGTAACAATAACTGACGGATTTGGTTGTGTTGCAACAGAAACAGTTTCATTAAATCAACCGCAGCAGTTAACTTTAAGTAACGTAATTGTAAGTGATGAATCTTGCATAAACTGTCATGACGGCTCCATTGATATTACTGTTTCGGGAGGAACGAATCCTTATCAATATTCCTGGGCCGACGGATCAACATCGGAAGACCGTACAAATCTTGCAACGGGAACGTATTACATTTGCATTACCGATTCAAACAGCTGTGGATTCTGCGATACTATTTTTGTAGGTAATACGATGATTGGAATTGAAGATATTGACGCTTCATCAGACTTTAAAGTTTATAACGATATTCAGAATGCTTTCATTCGCATAGAAACAAAGAAATTTTCAGATGCGGCTTATGAAATTTATTCTGTGAACGGACAAGTTGTTTTATCGGGTAAACTGGAAGGATTCATTACGACTATAGACCTAAATAATTTTTCCAAAGGGACCTATTTTATAGCTGTGAATGAAGGGCAGAAGCGAATGGGAAAGATTTTTCTCCGATAGTAATTGTTTTTTAAGCTAATGAGGCCAAAAATAGTTGGTGGAATTGATTAAAATAATTCTTATTCTTCACCCGGATGATTGAAGAGGAAGCAAGCTCTGCGGAAGCGCAACTTGCCAGCAATAAATCATCTA
>CAZAON010000037.1:0-7163 GCA_964486655.1 uncultured Flavobacteriales bacterium | reverse complement strand
CAATTGTAGCCAGAGATACTTTATCCGGATTAGTGATTTGGTGAACTAAAGTTGCGTTTGGAGAAGAAAAATACGCACTACAATTCCGGGTAAGATCGTTAGTTGTATCTGTTACATTAATATACTGCGGACTGAAACTACCCTGATAAGTACCTGTAAATAATCCCAAATCATACATTCGATTTTCAAATCCCGGACCGCTTCCCAAAACAATAACTCTGCCGCCATTATTTACAAAGTCATGTACTACTGCTGAAAGTGAAGAATAGAAATTTGCCGGACCGGTTTCATGCTCGGGAAATAAAAGAACATTCATTCCCACCAGAGCAGATTGCAGATCGGAAGGGCTGGTCGAATTAAACTGGGTAATAGTATATTTATGAAAATAAGTATTAATTGCGGAAATAGTATTCGGATATTCAGAATAAATATCAACTCCTGTCATGAATGCAAGGACTCGAACAGTATCAAGCTGACCTGCTGTACCAATTACATGATACACACCGTCTCCTCCTCCGCTGTTCGAAATAGTAACAGGTACAACAATTGAGTCATTGCAATTCAACAATACGTTAATCGTATCCGGATTAACTGATAATGACGGAGCGCTTTGAACGGTAATTAATTTTGTAATGGTATCAGACGAAATACAGTTTGAAGATATTAATGTTACTGTATAAACTCCCGGCGATGAATATGAATGTAATGGATTTTGAAAGGTCGAAGTATTTCCATCTCCAAAATTCCAATTCCATGAAAAAGGTAAATTCATTGTCGTATCTGTAAACTGAACATCAACAGACAAAGGAGGATTGATAGTAGATTGACTAAAACCGGCAACCGGTGGCAATCCGGATCCGATAACCGAAGTCCAGGTAGCCTGCCATCCATTGTACGTAACAGAATAATCAGAATTCCAAACTATATACATTTTACCCGAATTGGCAGTTAAAGGGCCCGGCAATGATGCTCCATATAAATCGGCTAACAAAGGAGCATTCGCATTTACACCGTTATAAATTCGAAGATGATCGCAACAACTTTCGCTGTTAAAACTTAAAAAGGTCATTGTAATACTGGTTGCACATCCCGGATCAATTAATAACGAACAACTCTCATTATCCAGATAGGTTCCGGTTGGTCCGCCCGAATCATAAAACTCACCATTCGCCGCATTGGTAGTTGTTATACCCGAACACATGTTTATCGAATTTACAACATGGATATATGCAGTCTTTGTAATACTGTCTGTACCAAAAGAATTTGTCACTTTTAATTTGACTGTGTAGTTTCCTAAAGCGTTATAAACTACGGAAGGATTTTGCTGATTAGATGTTGCAGGAAACCCGCCGGTAAAAGTCCATTGCCATGATGTTGGAACATGAATTGACAAATCCGTAAAATTCACCGTACCACCCACATTTATCGTGAGAATATTGGCCATAAAATCGGGAGTTGGCTTTTGAGTGTTTGCTATAAATGTAACTGTGTAATCTTCCGTTTGCCCTTTTGACGGATTGTAACATCCATTGGTAATATTTGCCGCGGATTCATCATCGGTTATACGCATTCTCAATGGAGTGTTCAGTACCGCGCTACTGCTAGTTTGCACAATTCCGCTATGATTTGACAACTGATTATTTGAAACAAAAACCTGCTCATTGGTTGTATTGAATGCCCCGTCATTGTTATAGTCAATCCAGGCTTTAACATCTTCTGTATTGGCAGTTCCCGTAACAATTGAAATAGATACAGGATCGCCTGCGGTAATTGTTGTAGCATTAGAGCATGTAAAGTCCTTGTATCCTTCGGAAGCCGGATTTGAATTCCTGTTAATAGTATTGAAATGAAAATTGGTAATTCCATAACCGCAACAATAAGAAGTGGTATTTGGCTGACAAGTTGGAGAAACCGGCCCTCCTCCATTTGTAACATTTATCAGATTAATCATTTGAAGAGTATCACCTGAGGAACAGGACGCACTTCCGGATGCAATTAAAGTAACCGTAAAAGTGCCGGCCGACGTATATATATGTGTTGGATTTGCAATTGTAGAAGTTCCGCCATCACCGAAAGTCCAGGCATAATTTGTTGCATTAATTGATGTATTGGAAAAAACAACAGAGGCAGGAACGACACAAAGATAATTTTGGCTGGCCGTAAATCCGGCTACAACTGCATTTGAAAACAACCCGCCTACTCCAACTGCATACCATGCATTCGAAACCTGAATAACTTCGTTAGAACAATTTCCATATAAATCGATGGCCGATTGAACCGTCGCTGTTCGCATGTCCATGTAAGTACTGTTCGGTGTGAGATAAACCGTAAGCGCACGGTATGCTATTTCGCTGGCCTTTGTCATTGTAATCGAATTTACCGTAAACGCATTGCCAATATCATTCGTACCAGATCCACCGGAACAAATCAGGTAATACCAGAAATTCATAACACCGCTATTCGTATGTACCTCTCCAAAAGGATCCCAGTAAGTGCCCTGGTAAGTATCCGGGTGACTGTACTGATTAGGATTGCTCATGTTACGGAAGGGAATTCCGTTTACGTTTATCTGATCTCCCTCAAGAAAATTAGCCGTGGTCGGATTTTTATAGAAATCTATGGTAACCCCCATACAGTCACTATAGCCTTCGTTCAATGCGCCCGACTCATTACTGTATACGAGTCCGGCAGTGTGTTCAGTAACCGCATGAGTAATTTCATGACCAACAATATCGAGAGAAGTAAGCGGGGTATAAGTAACTCCATCACCGTCACCGTATGAAAATTGAGTGCCATCCCAGAAAGCGTTTACATAGCTGTTGGCATAATGCACATAACTATTAATTTGAATTCCGGCATTATCAAACGAATTTCTTCCAAACCGGGTTAAATACCAGTCGTAAGTTGCTTCGGCGCCAAAATGGGCATCTGTCGCATAGCGGTCTATGCCTGTTGTATTCCATAAATTGTCACTGTCGGTAAAATCAATCGCTGAACCATAATTGCTACTGTTCTGAATATCCAATGTCCTGAACCCGCTAAAACCCTTCATTCCCCTTAACCGGAAATTGTTCGCTGAAACACTGTCTGTTGTCATCGGCCTGGTTCCGTTGTAGGCAGTTACCGCAGTACCATTCGCATCTGCGGTATGAATCCGGTTAACCTCATTTACGATTTCACCGGTCATTGCATCCACATATACATATTCTCGCTTCAGAGGCTCGAGACTGTAGATATCGAACTTATATGTCAGAAAAAATCTGCTTTTGAAAGGAAGGATAAGCAGTTCTGAAGCCTGAAGCATGTCGGTACGGGAATCTTTGATGTCATTGCTTCCCATATGTCGCAATGCAAGATCCAATGCCGCGCCGGCAGACAGTGAAGGCCGGATATTTACATTTTTAACTGAATAATACTCACCATTCGCTGATTGTATATATCCATTCTTCACATGTACATAATATCGGCCATATTCAACTTTTAAACCTTTGTATTGCTGCGAATAGCGATAATGCGAATATCCCAGGTGGTCATCTTCCGTTTTTGCAAGTGAAAAAGTCGGACCATCTGTATTGAAAACATTGTGTAACCAAACAATATTTTCCCCGGCAACTTTTTCCGTTTCCTTTAGCCAGATAAAACTGATAGTGTTCCTGACGGGATCTAACCGAACTTCTTTTGCACCGCTAACCAATGCTTCAGCTTCTTTGCCTGTATAAATCCGTGCTTTAACTGAAAGGTTTATTAATGTTATGCAAATTAAAAGGCTAATTCGGAGGGAGAGGTAGTTTTTCAATTGATAAAATTTAAAAGGTTAAATAAGAACTTATACAAATGTTATAAATAATATTCGTTAAAATAACCAGAGAATTGTAAAAAGTGAGGAACGAATGAAATTCGCCAGTGAACGCAGGTCAGGATGAAGTGAATGAATTAAGCCAACTTAAATGAAATAAATCGATTTCGATTGTCCGGTCAGTTTCCGGCCAATAATCTGAAATTCTCAGGGTCTTGAAACACTAACCTGCAGTTTAAAATTATTCTCTACAATAATATAGTCATTTGACTCTACAAAATGATCACCGTTAAGGTCGTCCTTTACATATCCGGTTGAAAATGTCCTTGCTTTAGATTCGATTGAAGTATAATCAGCGCTCGTAAAAAATCCATCCTGATTAATGTCACCATTATAAAATACATAATACCCTCCTCCGGCATTGAATAACCTGTTTCCAAAAGCTTTCGAGTCGGCATCAGTGAATGAATATGTAATAGCCGTAGAATTAAAATTCACAGGGGTCGTACTCCAGACTTCAAGTGCGCTTCTATGTCTGACTACGAGATAATAACTACCGCCAAAAGTTGATGAAGAAAAAGTAAAATTACCATATCCGTTTATGTCTATTGTTCCCTTTACACTCTGAACCAATGAATGCGGAAGGCCTGACTGGTGAATTTCAAGAATTACGGTATCGCAGAGATTGGGATATAGAGAGGCGTCAACTGCCGGTTTCATTATACCGGCTCCCGTATAATAACCCTGAATTAACATTCGCAGATTAACGGTAACAGTCTGACCGCACGAACCGGGAGAATTAAAGGGATTAAACCACCGTACGCAATCCTGCCTGTATGCCGAAGATTCTGTCAACTCAACATCTCTGCAAAGCCATGCGCTTACGTTTGTGCTATCGTTACATTTTGATGTAATGGCAAAACCTTCTATGTTAATATTTCCGGACGGATTCGAAATTAGATATTCATAATTGGTAGTAAATTTTCGTTCACCGCCTGCCTGAGCGACAGAAGAAAGATTTGTCACCTCGATAGTATTCGAACCGGTATTATGCAAAATGTATAGCAACCCCGTGCTTCTGTCAAATGACAAATCGCAGCTTTCTGTTCTGTTGGTTTTATATTTCCCTACATATGCAAAGTCATTGCTGGTATTCGGATTAATGTCAAACACCCAAATATATCCCTGGTTCTGATGAGCGATAAATATTAATCCGCCCATGCCTTTAACCGATGCATAGGGCAGTCCTGTAGCCTGACTGATAAATCCGGCAGCAGTCAAAAAACTATCAGGTACGAATGCAATACCTTCCGGGCCTATGTTTCCCGTATTCGTCATCGGTGAAGGAGCCGCTGTTATATTCCAGGATTTGGATAATGTAACAGAAGAAATATTAGCCGGATGCGTGTATTTTCTGATCTGATAATTATCCTCATCAATCGTATAATATTCATTCGCGTTCAGATTGACCTGCATTATTCCTTCCGGTCCGGCCGTATAACTGATATTAGCGATCTGAGAAAATGTGTTTGTCGAAGTATTCAGTTGCAGTACCCTGAGCCCACCATTACCATTCGAAACATATAAGCGATTTGTAACCTCATTCCAGAACATACCGCTGATATCAGTTAACCCGGATGCATCCATTAACTGGGTAAGATTCACGGCAGATGACCAGGCTTCAGACGGCCAGGCAGTCTGTGAGAGTGATAATTCCGCCATCAATAAGAAAAACAGAATCGTAATATAGAAGGCAATACCCTTTAACGAAATTATAAGCTTCATTTATCCCTCAAAAACAATAAATATTAATTAGAAAACTTTTCCCTTGCAATTATAACAACCCAGACTTTTGTTTCAAATTTGAATTCCCCGAAATCGCTGATATCTTTGCAAAATTCTTATATTTCCGTTAGTTTCAGCAGAGGATCACCATATTTTATTAACATGCCAAAAGGAACCATAGAAGACCTTAGAAAAGTAATTGTACTTAGTGAATTGCCCGACGAACATCTGCAATGGATTTATGACCGGTCGGTATACCATGAATATGAAGATGGTGAACTGATTTTTAAAACCGGAGACCCTGCTGACCAGATGATATTTATGACAGAGGGGAAAGTTCTGTTCTATATGAATGTAATGAACAAGCTGGTCTATTACTTTACATTTGAAAATGATAAGATAACCGGTGGCGCCGGTGGAATACTGCCTTATTCGCGGATGAAGACTTTGCCCGGGGATTCTTTTGCTTCAGGCCGGGTTACGACTTATAACCTTCACAAAAAATATTTCCCGGAGCTGGAAAAGCTTAATCCGGAACTGATTCAGCGACTTATAGGCTATATGACGGAAAGAGCCCGTCATTTCGCGATTCAAAAACTGCAATATGAAAAAGTGAACGCACTCGGACAGCTGGCAGCAGGTATTGCTCATGAACTCAACAATCCGGCCGCCGCTATTAACCGCATTTCTTCCGATCTGTCAAAGCGGCTGATGCAGAATTATGATCTCACTGAAATTTTACTAAATAAAAAAATAGCGCCTGAAATAATACGTGAAATCAGACAAACAATAGAAATAAAAAAAAATCAGGAGCAGAAAAAGAGATTGTCACCACTACAGCGAATAGAAAAAGAAGATGAAATTTTTGACTGGCTGGAAAAAAATGGAGTTGTCAGAGACAGGCAATCAGCTGAAACATTGGCGGAGACAGGATTTACTATTGACGAACTTGAACACCTCAGGAGTACAACCGGCTCAGAAGCGTTTGCCGAACTTTTACCCTGGCTGGAAAATGTGTTAAGCTCTCAACGTATTATTAAGGATTTAGATGAAGCATCCTCCAGAATTTCCAATCTGGTTGGAGCTATTAAAAGTCATGTCCATATGGATCGCACAAATGAAATGCAGCCAACCAACGTGCATAATGACATCGACAACACTATTACTTTACTTGGCCATAAGCTGCGCGAAAAAAATATTACAGTCACGAAAGACTATTGCAAAGACATTCGTGAAGTTCCGGCATACGTAGGTGAATTAAATCAGGTATGGACGAATATAATTGACAATGCCATATTCGCTATGGGCAAAAACGGAGAATTAAAAATAAAAACTAGTTGCACGGAAAAGGATCTGAACGTTCATATTATAGATAATGGTGTTGGAATTCCTCCGGAAATATTGACAAGAATTTTTGATCCGTTTTTTACAACAAAAAAAGTAGGTGAAGGAACCGGTATCGGATTAGATCTGGTCAGGCGAATTATTAAACGTCACAACGGAGACGTAAAAGTTATTTCTGTTCCGGGTAAAACGGAATTTACAATCTGCATTCCTTTTTTACCGAACGATCAAAAATCAG
>CAZAON010000036.1:0-24483 GCA_964486655.1 uncultured Flavobacteriales bacterium | reverse complement strand
TTCTCCTTGTAATCCGTGCCATATTCCCTGAGCCTGTGGTATTATAAGAAATGGGAGAAGAAAAATTGAAGTTTATATCTGGTGATAAAATCAGATGAATAGAAATAGTAACAGTTAAAGAAGATCTCTAATGATTTATTATTCAACAATTATTTTCTTTATTCCCGCTCGGCGATTTCTTTGGGCGAAAGCCCGTGTGCGAGGGGATTCCGCCGCACACAGCACTTCAAATTAAATAAGTTGATGCCATATCACATGGGCAAAATGTCCTAATCTAATGGTTGTAAATCCTTCACTGTCGATAGTATTTTCGTCGCATGCCGCATGCCTATCAAATACACAAGCAGGAATCTGCTTATTTCATGACACTCACTACAATAGATTGGGTGGATATTTTTACCAGGGACAGCTATAAACAAATGTTATGCGACAGCTTGAATTATTGCGTAGAGAAGAAAGGACTTGAAATATTCAGCTATGTAATAATGACAAACCATATGCAACTGATAGCAAGAACGAAAAATTCAGACCTTAGTAAGGTAATAGGAGGCTTTAAAAAGTTTACAAAAAGTATATTCATAACAATCATGTTGAAGAAAGTATCGTGCAATTTCCGGAACAATATTATTACAGTAGAACCCGGGATCCGATAGCTATCGGTTATGCCGGATTAAAAGGTCCTGTCAATGTAAGCCTGCTAAACTTGCATAACCTGATGTAAAAGACAATAATTCTATTGTTCATTGTGGTTTAGTGTTGATACTATCGGATTTACGCTTAATCATGAAACGAATAACAAGAAAAAAAGTAGTGGCAATTAATAATTTTGACCTACTGTGTAAGGCGGAATTCCCCGGCGCGCTTTGACCATAACTAAAAGATTCCACTGATCATGGAAAATTTCCCAATGAATAGAATGTTCAGTCTAATCAAACATTAAGTACTGTGTGCGGCGGAATGCCCCATCGCACAGGCTTTCATTGGACATTCCGCCGAGCGGGTGATAACGGGAAAATAAATATTATCCCTTACTAAATATATATAATAACATTTTTTTAGATTTGATGGGAAAATATAATTTTGATAACTATGAATTATCTAAGACTTAACCGGCTATTTTCAATATCTTTTAATATTATTTTATTTTGTATTCCTATTTCCCTTTTTGGACAAGATTATTTTGTAAAGCGATATTGGACTAATTCAGCGCTTATTCGTAGCAGTGGCATATATCATACTTCAGATAATGGATACATTCAATATGGCGACTATTACCTCTCCAATTTTAATATTCTGCAAGGACTCGTAATTAAGACAAATATGCATGGCGATACATTATGGACGCTTCGTATTTCTGATCCGACTGATACATTGTTGTTCGTATCTCCTAAAGCAGTCACTGAAATTGCAAATTCGGGGGAGTACTTAATTTCATTCGAATGCAGTCCGCCATTATCTAATCATCTTTGGACAATTCAGGTCAGAGTTGATTATTCCGGAAATATCCTGCAGCAGACTAAGTGGCAACATCCGGGTGGCAGTCATGTTTTTGAAATACTTGCAATGGATAACGGCATAAACGGTAATTGCTATATGACAGGGTGGGTTTCAGCAAATTGGCATGGTCAGATTGTAATATTGAAGGATTCTTCAGGTCTAATAAAATGGCAGAATTTGATTCATGGTTTGGATCTTCTTGGAGTAAAAGCAACACACAACATTGATGCATTATCGGATGGGTCCATGATAATAGCCAGTCAAATTTCTCCAAATTTGTGTCTGGTGAAACTTGACTTTTCCGGACAGTTACAGTGGGCTAAAGTTTATGGAGATACATCATATAAATATTATCCTACTATTGTAAGATATGGGCATGATAGAATTTATGTTGCAGGACGTAGGGGAAATTTTTCGAATGAGGAAATTCCATTCCTCTTAGTTACAGATACAACGGGAAATGTAATCAGATATAATGAATACGGAGCGCTGAATACTGTTGAAAATTCAATTAGTGATATTACTTTCGATGATTTTGGCAATGTGTATGGCATAATTACATTCTGGGGCGGATACGTTTTTAAATGTGATCCTGACGGTGATATTCTATGGTACAAAAACTTAGGTACATCGGCCGCATCAGCATCACAGTCCGATGGAATTACACTTACCGATCATCATACGTTGTTGATTAGCTATGAATCTGCCTGGAAAGCTGGACTGATGGAAATTGATACATCTGGGTTTACCCCATGCTACTTTCAAACTACATCAACAACTCATACGACTTTAAATATGCCATTTGCCAGCTTTACCCCGATTATCAGTGCGGATACACTTCAAGATAGTGTAGCAGCCTTTTCTGCAAAGCGCGGACTGACGAATGTCAGTATGATGTGCTTTGGCGCATCGACCGATGAGATTTCGATAAATGACAGGATCATTATTGCTTCTCCAAATCCTATGTCAGAGGGAACTTCTATAACCTATTATTCAGAGAAAAGTAATGTTGGATCCTATTCAATTATTAATTTGAATGGAGAAATTATCAGAGATGAGATTATTCCTGTGAATTCAGGATCCAATACCTTTTATATTTCCACAGAAAACATTGCTTCAGGGCTTTATGTGTTAACCATTAATTTGCCTGAGAATATCTTACGGACAAAAATTTTGATTCAGACTGATAAATAAATTTTAACTAAAGTTTGGAAGAGTCATTTGTATCTCGCAAAACCGGAGGAGATTTATTAAAGCCTGATCCATTTTTGTTTAGCGCTGTGGCATAAAAGACGCTCTGTGTTAGTCGTAATCTTTGCATGTAAGCATGCGCGATGGCTAATCCGATAACGTTCGGATTAGCCGAGCAAGGGGTCTTTAAGCATAAAAATTATTACGTTTATTCTCTAAATCTCACATCTGTAAACTTTTGATCATTTTAGTCTAATTCTCCCCATGCCCAAAAGCTATATTTAGCTTTCACTTGTTAAGTGAGGTTTCTCCACCGGAAACAGCCATTCGAATATCAGGGTTTGCTTTTGCATAAATCAACAATGCATAAGTCAATAGTTTTAACTCAACAAAAATGGCGCAGGCAATTATAGTATTCGTGATTATCGTGGCAGGTTTAATCTATATTTTACGGGACTGGTTTCGGGGTATTGGAGACACAAAATGATTAAAGATTAATTATTTTTAATTCAAGTCAGTTTCCTTTTGAAAATACACTATTATTTCACAAACTGTCTTGGCAAATTATATTTACAAGCACTAATTTTCAATACACAATTCACTTCTACTGCCGAATAATATTCCCGTCATCCATTTCTATGATGCGCTTAGTTTTATTCGCAAAATCCAGGTCGTGTGTAACGATCAGCAGCGACTGCTTATACACTTCGGAAAGCTCACTGAAAATTGAAAAAACTATTTCACTATTCCTGCTATCGAGATTGCCTGTTGGCTCATCTCCCATAATTATGATAGGATCGTTAATGAGCGCCCTTGCAATCGCTACACGTTGTTTTTGTCCGCCCGATAGCTGGTTTGGTTTTTTCAGAGCTTCCTTTTCAATTCCAAGGAGCTTCATCTTCTCATAAGCCTTATGCTCAATTTCCTGTTCCGAATACTTTCCGAGTTTCAGTCCGGGCAACATGATGTTTTTGATTGACGAAAATTCATTGAGTAAATAATGAAACTGAAAAACAAAACCGATTTTCTCATTTCTCACTTTAGCCAATTCAGCTTCCTTCCGGTTTTTCATGCTTTCCCCGTCAATGAAAACTTCGCCTTCGTAATCGGTGTCCATGGTGGAAAGAATATAAAGCAGTGTTGATTTGCCACAGCCTGATTTTCCAACAACTGATGTAAATTCCCCTTCAAAAACCGAAAACGTAATATTTTTCAGCACCTGCATTGTCAAAGGATCATGAAAATACTTATTTACGTTTTTTGCTTCTAATATTGTTTTCACTTTCCGCGTATGATAATTACTGGATCGATCTTACTCGCCTTTCGTGATGGAAAATAACCCGCTAAATATGTTGTAACAACTGCAAAAATTCCACCTGTTAAATAGAACGTCGGATTATAACTTACGGGATAAGTTTTAATCGTCGGCAGAGCTGCGGTGTTAAATGGAATATGATCAATCAGGACTGATAGCGAAAACCCGCAAATCAATCCTAGCAATCCTCCGAATATTCCTATGCTCAATGCAATGGAAAGAAAAGTTGCTTTTACATCATAACCCGAAAATCCGGTCGCCTTTAAGATTGCGATTGAATCCATCTTTTCGTAAATCAACATGTTCAGGATATTGTAAATCCCAAATCCGGCGACGATCAGCAAGGTAATTCCAACCACATAGGAAATAAGTGAACGTACAAAGCTGCCTGTTTCAAACTGCGAATTAGCAGTTTGTATGTCTATTGCATCCAGGTTAAATACGACTGCCATTTCTTTTGCAATGACCGGCGCCTTTGTAATATCGTGGAGTTTAATATTAATATCTGTAATGTAATTGTTTGCCGCCCCTAAAAGTTTTTGTGTCGTCTTTATCGAACAATAGCTTTGAACATTATCAATATCCTGCAAACCTGATTGAAAAAATCCGACCACTTTCAGTGAAGATCTTTCTCCCCTGGATGTAGTAACCTGAATAACATCACCTATATTAACGATCATTTTCTCCGCGACACCTTTTCCAAGTATGATGCTGTTCGGAGTGTTTTTCAAGTCAATGTAATTTCCCTGAGTAACATAGTCATTAAAGAAAAACAATTTGTTTTCCATCTCTATGTCGATGCCGTTGATAACTCCGGTAAGATCGACCGGACCAACATTATAAAATATTTGTGCAGTAATTTTTGGAGCAATCCCGCGAACGCGATCATCTTTCGCCAGGGCATTCATGATCGCTCCGCTATTAAAAATCTCGACTCTTTCTTGCTTGGGCTTAACGGAATGAATAAAGTTGTAGTGATCCTTAAAGTTTTTAGAATTATTAATGGGTTGTTCCGGATTGGGTTTTATTTCATTATATAAACGAATATGAGGCGTCCGGTTCAGAATCAATCCATCAAGAAGGTCATTCAATCCGTTCATGAAACCCAGCAATGCTACGAACATCGCAATACTAAAGGTCACGCCTATCGCAGCAACAAGCGTTTGCTTCCATCTTGCCAATAACAACGAGCGGGCAACACTTAAGATCAGGTAATTCTTCATTCAACGGGTTTAATAATTTCGTCCTGCTCAGTCAAACCCGACAGGACTTCGATTTTTTTATAATCCTTCAGTCCGGTCGTGATAATTATTTTATCTCCGTTACTTCCTAATACTGTAGAGTCGTTGAGAAGATAATTACGGGGAATAGTTAATGCTTTCTCTTTTATTGCGATAATAATATTGGCTTCAAAAGTTACATTAGGATATAGCTGTTTCGGTGGATTTGTAAAAGTAGCTTCTGCGAGAAAACTCTTTGACCGGTCATTCATGTATGGGTAAACTTTATCGACAACAGCGTCAAAGACTTCGCCTTTGTAAATATCCATTGAAACGATCACTCGTTGTCCGGACTTTATTCGCAGAATGTCATATTCGTCAACCTGCATTTCTAAAATAAAACTATTGGCTTTGCCGATCGTTCCCAGCGGCGTCTGGGGCGTGACTAATTCTCCTTCCTCAAGTGTTAAGTCATAAACGATTCCATCTATATCACTTTTGATCACAAAGTCATTCTCCTGCCTGGAGGAAATCATTAAATTGTTTTTAGACTGAGAAGAAATCAATTTCAATTGCCGTTCCAGGTCATTGTATTTGATAATGGCTGACTCTAAATTGTTTTTTGAATTTTGATAAATTAATTCTTTTTGTTCAAGTTCAATTTTCGTTCCTACCTGTTTTGAGAAAAGATCCCGTTGCCTCATGAGCATCAAAGAATCGTTTTGCATTTTGTTCTTTGCAAATTCAATATTCAGCATTAACTCCTTAAGCTTATCCGTATTATTTTTAAAGTCACTGAATTCAGCCGCAAGTGCCGCATTTTCCCTGCTCAGTTTTATGGTTTCGCCGGAGATAGATAATATCGGTTGGCCTTTATGAACTGTATCACCTTCGACTACAAAAATCTTTTCAATAGTTCCGTTAACGGTAGAAAATAGTTTGTATTGATTTTTACTTTTAACCGTTCCGCTGGCATAAGCCGATTCGGTAATCGATTCTGAAAGAGGATGTGTTTTTTCAGTATTTTTTTTGCATCCTGCAATAATGATAAAACAAAAGAGCAGGAGTATGTATCTGTGCATAGAGTAATTCGAATTGGTGAATTTCAGGAACTGATAACTGAATTACAAGTCAAAAGTAAGCAGAAATGGATTAATAATCGGACTTTTCTGATTAGTTATTCAAGCTCAACGGTATCTTTAAGCGTTTGCCGGGTGTGTGAGGTGATCTGATACTGCTCCACAGCACTTTAGAATTGATCAATAAGTACTATAACGTATAAATAAAATTATTCAAATCAATGTAAGAGGACTTCTAATAAATTATAGGTAGCATAACGACATTTCAACTTTTCAATGTACAACAGTAATTTTATTTCTATTAGAATTGCTTCCCTGAATTTTCAAAAAATAATTTCCTGATACAAAATGGTTTTAGAAACTTCAACTGTTTTATCGGAAGCGCTCGTGTTTTCGACATCTACATTGGCCATAAGGATGGCAGATGTGTCGCCACTTATTACGATTGTATCCCCGTTCGGAATGATCTGACTGTTGTATCTCAGGATGAAACTTTGGGCGGAAGTGTTATTAACCATGAATGTTGTCAGGTATAGAACAATAATGGAAAGCAGGGAAATGTTTTTCATTTTATAAATGTTAATCAGGTTTAGATCAAATGTAATCTTTAGGAACATATAAATTCAAATAACAAATACATTTTTAAGTATTTTGTTCCTCCAAATAGAGCAAAATTTATTAATAATTAGCCAGAGGATCCAATTGGGAGCTTGAAAAATTGACTCCTCCGGTTTTGTTGAACTTCTAATACTATTCAAAAGTAAATGACGATAACTTGTAAAAACTGTAATCAGCACTTCGATGGGAAATTTTGCAGTAACTGCGGACAAAGCGCCAATACCAGCAGATTAAATTTTAATGATATCTGGTTGAAGTTAAAGAATGTTATTTTTAAAAATCTGCATGAAGGTATATTGTATTCAACCAGACAACTATTAACTAGACCCGGAAACACAATAAGAGAATATATTGAAGGTAAGAGAGTCAGGCATTATGATCCATTATCACTTGTCATTGCAATTGCGGCAGTATTTGGAATAATCAGTTCGTACTAATTGTTCAAATCAATTTTTACGTTGGACAATTATATCTACTCCTTCTTAAAGCGAATATCTGATCACCTGATTTATTTCTTTCAAAGCTATCCCACCGGTAGAATTTTTGAGCTAAAGCATATGCGATTAGGGCCGAATACTATGGTATCCCATTACTCACATACGGCGGGCATTCATTTGAGATTCCGCGGAGCAGGGCTTCCAAACCCCTATCAGCAGTGGTTTTTACGTTATTTTAAGCCAAATCAGGTTGAATTCTATTGATTTTGTGAAGCATTTCAAATTTTCCGGACTTAAGCTACCATCTTCGAATGAAAGATTTTTCCAGTGTTCAATAATTTCATTAGATTTGGTTTTCATGCCTATAATTCAATGAAAGTTTTGTTCGGTTTATTGCTAAAGCGATCGGTCGCTTTAGTGATGGCTTCGTTATCTCTTGTTACATCTTTTTCTTTTGCCCAGAATGCTCAGGTAAATAACGGTCAGCATGACTTATTTTACCGGGAGAATAAATCTATTTCTGAACAAATAAGGTCAAACACTATTCCCGCAGCTGCTCTGGATGCAATCCGCAAACAAAATGAAATAATAATCGGGCAGGGAAGAAAACTGTCTGTACATTCTTCTTCGAGACAATCCTCCGTCTGCGGAACCTGTTTTAACATGGGTGCTGAAAACGGCTGGGATGTATGGACCGCCGAACAAGGACAAAATTTCGATTCTCTTGGTTTGTCTCTTACCTCTGTAATCCCGGCTCCGGTCAGATTCAATATTACCACGGGTCCCGGTGTCGATCCGTTGACTCCCGGCGTAAATCCGGGAGATCCTCCCATTACACTCGTTGCTCCTCCAGGTTTCGGTACCAGTTCGATTCAACTGGGACAACCAAGTACCGATGGCCAGGGTGGCGGCTGTTCATCACCCTTTAATCAATTTGCTGCCGGTTGCGCAGAAAGATTGACTTATTGTTTTACTGTTAGCCCCACCGATACAAATTTTACTTATGCTTATGCATTCGTGATGGAAAATCCGGATGATTCGACACATACCATTGATAACATGCCGTACATCGAGTTTATGATACTCGACGTGAACGGGGACACCATTCCGTGCGCATACCAGCGATACATCGCCAGTGAATCATTTCCGGGTCAGTATACATGCAATGCTCCTCGCTTTAGTGGTGGTGGCGGCGGCGGCGGAGGAGGAGGAGGCTTGCGCGACACTGCTGTTTATAAACCCTGGACTATTCAGGGAGTTAATTTGTCTTCTTATGTCGGACAAACATTAACCGTTGTTATTACCAACGCTGATTGCCGACTCGGCGGACATTTCGCTCATTCGTACTGGGACTTTGCTTGCGGAAACTCTTCAGTGGTTTTGCGGCCTAATTGTTATGCTAATTCTCCCGATACATTGGTCGCACCTGCATCTCCTGATACGGTTAATATTTATTCCTATGAATGGTACCTGAATAATGATACAGTACCATTGGCCACCACGCAAACTATTATTCATTATTCACTGCCGGGTGATACATTTTTAGTAAAAGTCATTTTACCTTCCGGATGCAACTGGTCGGCGCGCTATGTGCCGCTGCATTTTTCAGTTACGGCAGATTATATCTATAGCACCCATTGCGGTTATGTTGACTTCACCGCGCAAAGCATATCGCCGTCACCGCAGGATCCGATAAATTACTGGCAATGGAATTTCAGTAGCGGAACTCCTTCATCTTCGAATGCAACTGCAATCGATTCCGTTTTTTTTCCGCCCGGAACACATTCTGTCACTTTAATTTCCGGAACCTATTCACCGGGATGCCGCGATACGATTCAATATAACATTGTTGTTCCGCAAAATCCGGTTGCATCTTTTAATTTTTCAGACATATGTGCTGGCAGTCAGTTACAACTTAGCAATACCTCAAGCGTCGGCGCAGGCGACACCATAAGCTCTTACGCCTGGAATATTCCCGGAGGTAATCCGTCTTCGTCTACCGTAATCAATCCTGTTGTGACTATTTCAAATCCGGGTCAGTCACAAATCACACTGATAGCCGTAACAAACGGCGGATGCAGAGACACTGTACAAAATACCGTGAATATTCTGGACGCTCCGGTTGCAAATTTCATGGCTCAATCATTTTGCATCGGCGGACAGTTATCATTAACCAATACATCTACCGTTTCGCCGGGAGGTGGTCCGCTGGCTTACTCCTGGTCGTTTACAGGAGGGAATCCTTCGACATCTTCTGCCGTAACTCCTGTTGTCAATTATGCAAGTACAGGCAATTCAACTATTCAATTAATCGCAACTTCAACGGGAGGCTGTATAGATACAGTACAAAGAGTCATAGCGATTTATCCGTTACCGCTTGCGGATTTCAGTGCGCCCTTAAATTGTTTCGGAACACCTTATGCGCTTACTAATTTATCATCAGCCGCTGCAGGCGATACTATTTCCGGTTATGAATGGACGATCGGCAATGCGATACCGGGAACATCCGCTCAGCAAAACCCTTCCGTTGTATTTCAGACAGCCGATACTTCACTTGTGGAATTAATCACGACGACCATTCATGGTTGCACCGATACAATTACGAAACAGGTTTTCGTATCAGCGAATCCGCAAGCAGATTTCGCATTACCGGATATTTGTTCCGGTACAGAAATTATTTTTACAAATAATTCAACCATTCAGCCAGCCGGCTCAAACATAAATTATGCATGGAACATTCAGGGCGGCTCTATCGCTTCGTCGGGACTTCAAAATCCTTCCGTACTTTTTTCAAATGCCGGAACCTTTCAGGTATCGCTGATAGCCCGGGCTGACGGCGGTTGTGCCGACACACTAATGCGGACTATTAATGTCAATGAATTACCTCAGGCATCCTTTTCAGCTCCTGCGGTTTGTAAAGGTAGTTCTGTTGTAATGGTTAATCAATCGACTGTACCAAACAGCTCGATTAAAAATTATTACTGGTATTTTCCTTCGGGACAACCGGATTCTTCGCGTTTGGAAAATCCCGCCGTACTTTTTGATTCAACGGGCAATTTCCAGGTGACGCTGATTGCAGAGACGCAGGAAGGTTGCGTGGATACTTCCACAAATACAGTAACCGTTTACCGGCCGCCTGTTATAGATATCAGCGATCCCGATTCGGGTTGTGTTCCGTTTTGCCATGCGTTCACCGATCATTCGACTTCGGCCGATGGTTATATCACTCAATGGGCATGGAACTTCCAGGGGGGAAATCCGGGTATTGTTCTTTCCGAAAATCCCGGCGAGATATGCTACGACACTCCGGGTTCTTACAACGCTTCTCTTACTTTAACGACCAATCTGGGTTGTACCGCTTATAAGAATTTTAAAAATATTATTAACGCCTGGTCAAACCCGGTAGCAGACTTCACGCAGAGTTCGGATCTGACAGTTTACAATCCGCCTATACTTACATTCACCGATAAATCTACTTCAGATGTTGATCAGTGGAGATGGGATTTCGGAGATGGTACGGGAGCAATTAACGGCGGCCCGTTTGAAAGTCATTCCTATACAACTGCCACTTCAAATGACTTCTATCAATTTCTCACGACGCTGATCGTAAGTACGCAACATGGTTGTACAGATACGATTGTCAGACCAAACGATATCAAACCAAACTTCACTTTTTTTGTACCGAACTCCTTCACGCCGAATAAGGATAAAACGAACGATTACTTTTATGCGAAAGGAATTGGAATTAAGGATTACGATTTTTGGATATTCGATCGCTGGGGATTGGAGATATGGTCATGCCATCAGGATGGATCGAATGTTCCGTGGGATGCTTATGGTAATGAAGGAATGCCTTCTTCATGCAGGTGGGATGGCACATTAAGCGGGGACAAGGTGCAGCAGGATGTTTATGTCTGGAGAGCCAGGGTTACGGATGTATTCGAAAAAGTGCATGTATATATTGGCTCGGTGACGGTTTATTATTGATTGTGGTTATTTATTTTCTTTTTTAAAAGAGTATCTGATAACCTGATTTTTTTCTTTCAAAACAATCTCAGGCTTTTGATCCGTATCTGATCTCTGGATTCGTACACTACGCGCTCCTAACGTTGAGTTTTCTGTGGTATAATATCCGGCGATGACATCTTTATTTTCGTATAAATAATAAAGTGTATCCGACGAAATCACCTGGCGCGTATCGGCATCAAAGACGGAACTGATTTTACTTGCTAATTGTTTGTGTTTGTATTCGTATTGAATCACACTGCACGGACTATTCGTTGCGATGTTGAACGTATCTGATGCGCACCGGGTAATGCGACCGTCACTGTCATAGAAAAAATATTGTTTTCCATAAATACTTTTACGGATAACGGGTTTGCCGTTTTCGTTCAGCACATATTTTGACGGGTATTCTTGTCCGTATAAGGAAGCAACCTGATTGAGATTGCCGAAATTATCTTCCTTGAAATATTTTTTCATATTTCCTCCGGCCGAAGATGCAAGAGTGTACTCACTTAATATACTGTCGTTTTCAAGTTTATAGTATTTAGTCTTCCCGTCAAAAATTGTATCGCCGAATTTTATCTTATAATAATCGACCTGCAGTTCTTTAAAACCGTTTTCTTTGAAGTAAGTAATATTTAACGGATTCCCCAACGCCTGTAAAACGTCTCCGAAATCATCTTGCGTAAAACCGGTTGCGCTTCGAAATATGAAAAATATTATCATTGCGCTCCGAATCAATCCTGATTTTCTATTTTTCCCTGGCTCTTCCACTGTATTTGCGTTGGCTAATTAATGCAGGAAAAGTAGTTATTAAAAAGGCAGTCAATTTTTCTATTTTGGGTAGAAATTGGCAGTGTAAGATTTTATGAGATTTTATTTGATAGAAGTCTAAAATAATCTGTATAGACTAATTACTGAATAATATCCGAATTTATTTTTGAAATTTTGATGTAAGAAATGATGTACATTTATGGATATTAACCGCGATTCGTCAAGCAATTTTTGGAATTATTTTCCGCTTTATCTCACTCACGCATTTTACTTTGCAACTGACATAACTCATTTTGCAAAATGCTATTAATTTTCAGGATATCATTTTTCAGCGCTTCAATCGTTTGTTGCTGTTCTTTTACAGCTTCAAGTAAAATAGGAGCGAGGCGTGAGTAGTCGACAGATTTGTAGCCATTGGCATCTGTAGAAACCAGTTCCGGATAAACTTTTTCCAGTTCCTGCGCTATTATTCCTATTTGTTTGCCATCGGAAAAATCACGATCGGGAAATTCCTCTTTCTTCCAGTAGTATGAAACTCCGTTAAGCATTTTTATTTTATCGATTGAATTTTTCAAGGGCTCAATTCTTTTTTTATACCTGATATCCGAGCATGCTGTTATACTTGTATTCACAATTGCTGAAGATGCACGCAGTACTCCGCCTTCCGCTGTAATGTCACCAATCACATGCAATGCATATGCGGGAGAGGAGCAACCGATACCAACCCGGCCGATTTCGGTAATTCTCATTCGTTCGGCCAAACCACCATTGTTTGTTTTAAATGAAAGGTAACCGGAAACGTTACCTTCCGCATTTGAGGATTTCCTGCCTTCTATGGATGCAAAAAATGCCTGGTTGTTTGCCGCACTATTTACATTCCCGCCTAATGTAATGGAGCCACCCACATCTGCATTTTGAGGATCGGTCGTCATGATGTTTAGATTTCCATGCGTATTTCCTGTAAAAACATTCGGACATCTAATATCAAGGAATGAACCAGGGAATAAGGTGCCAATTCCGATTCTGCCATCATTCTTAATCGTCATTCGTGGCAATAGTGCATTGTCAGATTCTGTTCGGGTGAAGAACGTTAACCTACCTCCTAAAGAAAAAGGTGTTGAACCATCAATAGTACTCTTGATTCCCGCAACGGGTAAAAATGTATTTGATGGTGACAGATAACCTCTGAACACAATTTGCCCTGTAGTATCACCGCTTATCACAGATCCGCTGCGGTAACTGCCTTTTAAATGTAATTGTCCTCCATCCGAAAATCCGGTTCCCGATTGAGATTCGACTGATAAAACAGTCGGAACAGCATCTGAAGGATTCTTAATTTCCAGTTTATTTTGAGGTACTGAAATTCCAATTCCAACATTGCCTGTGTTATTATTGAAAATATTATTCCCCGATGCACTCCATTTATTATCACCGCTGCTTAATGCATAAGGGACGCTTAATAATTGTTGTGTTCCGATATCCGAAAAAGTTGATCCGCCGGTCACATCTATTTCTGCCTTGAGAAATTTGCTGCCTGTTTCCCACGGTATTGAAGAAAATGTACCTGAAACAATTGTTCCCTGTCCGATATTTACCGATATCAAACCAAGACTGTTCGTTAATACATTATGTGTTTCACTATATAATACCGAACCGGATGAACTCAGATTCAGAATGCTGAATCGAAGAGATATATTTTGATTTGATAATATGTTACCCGAAATATCGCGTGCAATTGCCTGGTAACTTATCGACTGCGGAGCCTGAGCATTTACAGACATACATGAAACTAATAATGCGAAGAGTAGTAATTTAGTTTTCATTGTTTTTATTTTTTAGATGTAAAATTTTTCAATCGATCGCTATCTACTAATTTATCAAAATATTTCATTGCTGTTTCATTTCTGTGAATTTTGAGAAATCGGAAAAGGTAGAATTTGATCTGAAATATGAATTGGCGATATCTTGCCGGATTAAATTAAAACTTGGCCAATTGTGTAAAAGCGGGCAGAATCACCCATAAGTAACAGATAATCAGTAATATATATAGATTTTAAAAGATTGCGCCATTTAACTAATTAAATAGTTGTGTAACTAATTATTTAGTTATACGTTTGTATAACTAATTTTTTAGTTATGACGAATAAGACATTGACAAAGGCGGAAGAACAAATAATGCAGGCTCTGTGGAAACTGGAAAAAGCCTATCTGAAGGACATTGTAGAAACAATGCCTGATCCAAAGCCCCACAGCAATACGGTCGCCACTCTTCTAAAAATATTAATTGAAAAGGATTTTGTCGGAAAGGAAATACATGGAAGAAATCATTATTATTTCCCCATGATATCCAAACAGGATTATACTAGCGGAAGCATCGCAAACATCGTCGAGAATTATTTTGACGGATCATTTAAAGAGGTTGTCTCATTCATGATCGACAAGAAGAAATTAAAAGTAAAGGACATTGAACTTTTGTTAAACCAACTTAAAACAAAAAAATAATATGCTGCCATTAACATATTTTTTAAAAGTAATTCTCTGCAGTGCGATCTTTTTCGTTTATTATTTGATAGGATTGCGTAATAGAAAGATAAATCAGTTTAACCGGTTTTATCTGTTATTTTCAGTCATAGCATCTTTGTTAATTCCTAACCTGAATTTTGAAATTTCGACCGGACAGGCTATTCAACAACCTGTCTACCGCGCTTTGACTTTTATTTCTGAAAGCAGTTCGGATTTTGAGGCTGAGCCAATTCAGGAAGCACGATTTTCAATTGATTGGATGCAAATATTAGCGGCTTCGTATTACAGCATAGCATTTGTACTGTTTATTAAACTTCTTAATTCAATCGTCAGAATATTTCGAATAACTAAAAAATATAATAAGCATAGAGTAGATAATATTTTATTGATCAATACAACCGAAAACGGCACACCATTTTCTTTCTTTAACGTTATTTTTTGGAATAGTGAAATTGACATAAACTCAGAAGAAGGCAAACATATTTATCAGCATGAATTAACACATGTGAAAGAGAGACATAGCTGGGATAAAATATTTATCAGTTTAATTATTGTTTTCGGATGGTTTAATCCTTTTTACTGGCTGATCAAAAGGGAACTGGAAATGATTCACGAATTCATTGCTGATAAAAGGGCAATTACAAATTCCAATGCTGCTGATCTTGCTTCCATGTTGTTAGTTTCATCATTTCCCACCACTAAATATAGTCTGGCTAATTCATTTTATCACTCACCAATAAAAAGAAGATTAAATATGATAACTAAAAGCAAACTACCTGAATTTTCTAACTTAAGAAAATTTATCGCACTCCCATTACTTTTAATTGTATTCTTTCTGTTTGCATTCAGGCAAAAGGAAGTTTTTACAGGCACTTCGTTGTTGAATAAGTATAAGGTTGTAATTGATGCCGGACACGGTGGAAAAGATTCGGGGTGTCATTCGGCCGACGTCGCAGTAAATGAAAAGGATATTAACCTTGCAATTGTCAGAGCAATAAAAAGACTTTGCACAAATGAAAACATTGAAATTGTTTTAACCAGGGATAATGATCAGTTCGATGATTTACGGGCAAAGGCTGATTTCATTAATAATCAGAAAGCGGATTTATGTGTCAGTATTCATTGTGGAAATGCAGGTCAGGATCATGAAGTAAATGGGACTGAAATTTATATTGCTAATTTGGGAAACTATAATGGACTCATGAGTGAGAGTCACGATTTAGCACAAAGTGTGAATGGAGTATTAAAAACGAAGTTTGCTAACAGAGGGATTAATACCAAGAAGCAGGAAATATTTATTTTGCAGGCAGCCGAATGTCCTATAATACTCGTAGAAGCCGGATTTTTGTCGAATGAGAAGGATGCTGCTTTACTATCAGATTTCAAAAAACAAGAGGAGTTTGCAGGCAGCATTATAGCGGGGATTGAAAATTATCTTGCACTTAAGGAAGAACGGTAGAAATATTTAAGTATTAACGAAAATCGGTACGCAACAAGCTAAAAGTGCTAACAGCAGTTCAAATGAGATGTATGATTCTCTAAACCGGATTACATATGATTAATTTGAATAAGTGAATTAAAGCATATGTGAAGACTAACTATTCTATTCCGGATTTGTTTCCCGGATTAATATTATTTGGATTAAGAATTTTATGAACGGTGACAAATATTTGTGTCATACTTACCGGTTTGACAAGATAATCAGCGACATAATTCTTGATCGCTGCTTTCATAATCGCTTCCGATTCGTTTTTTGTAACCATAACGATCGGGATTTTCGAATTAATTTCTTTAATCCTTGAAATCGTTTCAATGCCTGAAAGACCGGGCATGTTTTCGTCCATGAAAATGATATCGTAATGTTGTTGTATTACTTCCTGTATTGCATCGATGCCGTTATTGGCAGTATTTACAGAACATCCGTTTTGTCTCAGGTACAATATATGTGGTTTGAGAAAATCCACTTCATCATCAACCCATAGAATGTTTAATGTTTTTGTCTGATAACTCCTGATTTGAGTTTTCTCTTTTTCAAACTGAATTAAGGTAGCTGTCATTTTAATTTTTATTGAGCCTTGCAAAGTAACCTTGCTTGAGGCGGTTTCTAAATAGATTCTGTAAAGTATCTGTTACTTTGGGTGAATGTGTCAATAGAATAGACAGAATTCAATCAGATACTCTAAATAAGAACGATGATGATGAAATCTTATTTAATAAAGAAAACGAAGATTACCTGTTATCATTGAAATTGATTACAAAATTCATCTTGTTACAAAAATGTGTAAGAAAATTGCAATTATTTTATTGCATTGATTCAATATGGGTCTGTTTATGAAGTATGATCGTTGACTATAAAGTGCTTTGACTATTTATATTATATTTAGGATGTTCCGCTCCGCAGGATTTGCAATCCTGCGGAATATCACTTTGGATTTTCAATCCACCGTTAAAATATTTCGAAAAGTGGAAACTAAAGAATTATTATTCTCTCAACAATCGATTCATTATTAATTGTAAGCCTTACGAAATATATTCCGGACTTATATCCAAAAATTTCAAAAACATGATTTCCGGGTGAATGCATTTCTTCATTCAAAAGCGTTTCAACTTTTTCTCCAATTATATTGTATGTCTCAATGGAAACGCGGGAAGATGTTTTCAGTGAATAGTTCAATGAAGTTTTCCCTGTTGATGGATTAGGGGTAATGCTGAAATTATTTTCATCCGGTAATTCACCTGTATTATTGGTGAAATTTAATATTACCGGATAATCCTCCTGTTGTCCGTAGACCGGATTCTGACAAGGTAAAGGCGCTGACTGAAAATCGGAAGCTACTCTCATTCGTAACGGGAATCCATAAACATTTCCGGGATTAGCGGGAATAACTATAGAGCCGATATGAATATAGGATTGTGCAGTTGTGTCACTGTATATTTCTTCTGCTGCCGGGTCGAGATAGCCGTCATTATTCAGATCAATCCATACTCTTAATGATTCGATATTTGTATCTCCCGTTGTACAGGCAAGAGTATAGGGAGAATTCACAACCATTGTTCCGGGAGTTGTGCAGGAAAAGTCTTCAAATCCCGCGCTCGCATCGGATGACAGATTATTTATGACGTCATTAGCCGGACCAATTATTCTAACGTGATAGATTCCGCTTCCGCAACAATATGACTGAGTCTGAGGATAACAGGTTGTTGCAATTGGTCCTCTTGTTACGGCCGTTACCTGATAATCTACAGTGTCACAACCGAGTCCGTTGCAACTTTCAAGTGTTACCGTATAATTTCCGTCGGCTGAATATGTATGAGCCGGATTTGTATCTGTCGAAATATTGCCATCGCCAAAGTCCCAATGATATGATGTCGGAGAATTTATCGAAGTCGAAGTAAATTCCATAACACCGGTGCATGTGTCCTGAGTAAAGATGAAATCAGCGCATGGGTTACTGTCAACGTTTAATACAACCGGAATTGGAAGTAAAATATTGAAAGGGTCATTTGTTACAAATACAACGTCACCGTAATAAGTTCCGGCCGATAACATTCCGGTATTAATATTTATGGTAACAATTGATGAGTCACCCAGACTAAGAGTGTCATATAAAGGAGGGGCAGTTGCAAAAATTGGTAACAGGCCTATTGTATATGTTAAATCACTACCTCCGGGTAATGCCATGTTTTTCATTTTCACAGAAATTATTCCGCTATCTCCGCAGGCATTCAGATTAAAGATATTATTGTTAACTGTTGTTACCGCAGCGGCATTGGGAACAACCGGCAGGAAAGGATTGAGATCGAATTCACGGATGAGTGAAGGCGTTGCGGGCAGCTTTTCATTTGTAATAAATCCTTTTTTCATACCGGAAAAACAAATTGCTTCCGATTGCCCCGTAGTATTAAGATCTCCAATTTCAAGTCTTCTCTTGTTTCCTCCGAAAAAATCAGAACCGTTAAACTGGCTGAATACCCAAACGAAAGATTTTAATGCTCCTGTATAATTTAATCCGAGCAGAACCATTACGCTGTCTCCCTGAATCGCGGCAGAAGTAACCAGTCCGTCGACATTGAAACTATCCACCAGTTGCGCGACCTGAACACCCGTGTCTGTTGGTAGTACATAATGTCTGGTCCAGCGGGTGGTCCATCCTTTTGTAAACATGTGAATAGAATCATTGAGAACAATGAATGCTTCACAATCATAATAACTGCCATTGGAATTGTTAAATACAACCTGGTCGGAATAACTGTATCTTATTGATCCTGCAAACACAGAAGTTGTATTAGGCAGAATGTTTGATTTATTAATTTTATAAAACCGGAGATTTGTCCGGTTACCGCCATTGTTTCCAATATCGCCTACATAGATAAAGTTATTATCCGAACTAATGTCCTCCCAATCCTGATTGAAAGCGTTTTGAATAACGACATGCTGAAGAACTGAATTGGAATTGGTGTCTATTCTATATATTGCATTATCCGTATTATCAACATGTGTCCAGTAATTATTATTGTGATTCATGATGCCGGAAGTTTCTGCAAGCTGAAAGGAATCAATGTGACACCGTGTTGCAAGAGGCATGAAAGTAACCGGATAAACGCAGCTTCCATCATTTATCATTGCAGTTGAATCAAAGTTAACGGCCTGGTAATCGGTGCAGCCATATTGAGCAATCGCTTCCGTTGAAAATAAAATCAGGGTAAACAAATAAACTATCCTGTTGAAATACATGTTAAGGGATTGATTCTCTATGATGGGGGATCAAATATAATGAAACCGAATTTAACAATAATCCTTAAATCGCTCCGAAATTCAATTTTAGATTCCCTTAAGTGTTAAAACCAAACAGAAAGATTAAATTTGAATATATGAATGATATTTTTGGTTTAAAGGATTCACCGCCATTAAATTCGGAAATACTTGGAACGGTACGTATTTATGATGCCGGTACTTTGAATTGCGTATATTAAGTTGTTTTAGAGGCGGCAAAGAATGAAGCAAGGAAAGCAGGAGGGAACGCTTTAAAGATTACCGAACATCGTACGCCTTCGATAATGAGTTCCTGTCATCAGATAGAGGCAATAATATTGAGGCTTAATGCGGATTCCTGGTATATGGTAAAATTGAAGGAGGGTCATTTGCAGTTTCTTTTGATTGCAGCTATGATATTTTTCTTGCCGATCATTGGTTTATTTCACCTGCCGTCGCCTACAGAATTGGCACATTGACTTCGTATGATATTACAATCGGCAATTACACTGATCACATTGAATTAAATTCCGAAAATTACGAAGGCCTTTCCAGGGCCGATATTTCACTAGGTTTGCGGTGTCAGTTTTAATTTCCCCGCCCCGCAGGATTTGCAATCCTGTGGAACCTCACTACGGATTTTCAATCCGCATAAAAAAGGGTTCAGAATTTTCTGAACCCAATTAATTCCTACCCGAATTATTTTATATCATTTATTTTCCCATGGCATAACCATCAGCACACTAATATTCAACATACGGTTGTATCGTTCAACATCTTTTGAAATATTCACGAATCCGTAGCCATAACGCACATCCAGTACCATGGCAGATTTTTTAATGTGGAAATTATATCCTGCGCCAACCTGCACTCCTGAATCCCATCTTTTAAAACTATTTGTTGAACCATCAAATAAAATCTCCCTTGATTCGCTTGTATTCGATTCAAGATTTTTACTTTTTATTTTTCCGGAAATTGAATATGCTAAGTAAGGTCCTGAATTTACATAGAATCTGCCGAAATGAACTCTGGCAAGAATAGGCATTTCCATATTGTACAATAGAACTTTTGATCCGTTAGAATAAAGCGGGTTATTTGATTTTAATTCCCCCTTTCTTAAAATTCCATATAGTTCAGTTACTACAGAGAATTTTTTTGTAATACCTTTTTGATAGGATGCACCAATAAGCAAACCGGTTGAGTTTTTCTTGTAGGTTTCGAGTTCGTTTTCGGAATCACCATAATTGAAATTAGTTGTTACGGCATTCAGGAGTGGAGTGATATAGGATGTTTGTGAATGTGATGGTTTCGCTATTGTAAACAGGATTACAAAGGAGATTAATATCAGATTTGTGTTTTTCATTTTTATTTTATTTTTAGGTGTATGTTTTTTTATTTGAATTATATGCTGTGTTGAGCGATGTAAGGAGTGTTATTTGATTCCGATTCGAAAAGTTGTTCATCAGATGCTTCTTTCATATTAAATCCTTTCGTTATCAGCCATCCTGCCAGTATCATTTCATAAAGCGCAACCGGGAGTGCCAGAACAACTGTCAGCGCCGAAAATCCTTCCGTTACTCCGAACATTTTTAGCAGTGCTGTTATAATAATCAGTATAGCTCCTGTGATTCCGATTGTGGAAAGCTTTTTTGGAACAAGTCCTGACTTAAAAAAAGTATAGCTGTAAATGAATGTGTTTATGCCGAGTAAAAAATGCGGACCAACAATAAAGGTCCAGTCATGAATCGCTTTTAGAGAAATTCCAACTGATGAGAATAAATTGATGTCGGCAGCCGGATTTCCTGTAAATGAGATGCTAAGTGTAAGTAATGCAAGTACACTGATTAAGCCGATCAGAATGGTGACTGACTCTAAAAAGCGGAAGCACAGATATCCAAGTCCGAGATGTATATTGTACTTTCTCAGATAAGGAAAAAGCATGATGGCGGTGCCGATGTTTGAAGCGACAAGAATCAATTCAAAAACTGCTCCCAGAATAATTTGAAATGAATTCGCCGCACCTTCTGTGAGATAGTTGGAACTGACCAGTAGCGGATTGTAAAGGACAAGTCCGATTATAGCCGTTGTGGAAGCGGCTATAAAAAATATTCCGGTGAGGATAGCGTTTTTTCTGTCGTTCACAGAGACGGAATTTGTGTTGTTGGTTTTGCTTAAATAGTTTTGCATGTGTTTTTATTTTTATTTGGTTTAGAATTCTTCTTCAATTAGTTCTTTGTTCAATAACATTCCAGTAGTTGTTCCCATTGATACGGCATTGGCTACGGTTCTCATGCGCGAAGTATTATCACCACAGGCATAAATACCGTCTATGGTTGTTTTATTCTGAGAATTAATTTTCAAGTATCCTTCTTCGGTTAATTCACAGCCCAGATTTTCAGGTATTGAACAATGTTGTCTGAATTGCGCCTTTGTATAAAGTGCCTTAAGCGGAAAAGGGGGTCTGTTCGAAAAGTGAATTTCCTCAATCATTCCCTTTTCATGTTCTACTTTCGTTATCTCATCTTCGATGATTGAAATATTACGCTTGCTGAGCATGCGTACCTGTTCAGCGGAAAGTTTTGAAGGTCCGTTTGTAAACAGACTAAGATCTTTTGTCCAGTGGGAAATGAGTTTTGAAAGTTCAAAGGCGGAATCTCCATTTCCCAAGATACCTGTCCTGATATTTCTCACTTCATACCCGTGGCAATACGGACAATGTAAGACTGAAATTCCCCAGCAATCCTTGAAGCCTTCGATGTCGGGCATTATATCGAATAGACCTGTGGCAAATACCAGTTTTCTCGCGTGTAAATTTTCTCCTGAAGAAGTCCCGATCTCAAATCCGTCGCCATTTATTTTTGCGGCATTAACAGTAGAATTTAGGAAACTTACATTTTTATATTTCTGAATCTGACTTTTCGCGATTGCAGTTATCTCAGAAGGTGTCTTTCCATCCTGTGTTAAAAAATTATGGGAAAATGGTGTTTGTTGATTAGCCGGCTTTCCGTCATCAATTATCATTACATTTCTTAATGCTCTTCCCAATGCAAGTGCTGCAGATAGTCCGGAATAACTCCCTCCGATTATTATTACATCATATTTATTCGTCATCGTGTTTATTGGTAATATGTATTTTGGTAGTGAAAGCGCCAGCAATGCGGCGCTTCCTTGTTTTATGAATCCTCTTCTTTGCATGATTCAAATTGTTTTTATTCGGCTTAACTGTTTTTACCGGTTGAAAAGACACGAATGATTTTATCTACAAACGGCACTCCGGCAAATACTACCCAGGGAACAAGTGCAGCCGTTAATATTAATGTTCTGACATATAGCGGGTATATGGAAAGGGATTCCCCGAAGAGTAACAGAAAAAGAGTAATTGATGGATAGATCACGACCCAGATTTTTAGGGATGCGATTAGACGAGCTTTGTTTTTCATAATGATTTTGTTTTTTTTGATGTGACAAAAGTAGATCGAACCCCCGGGTGCAGGATAGGACAAAACTGAAGTTGAATCGGACGAAATTCTAATAATCACTTTTTAAGGTGATTATTGCATAAATTTTTCAGAAACCCGATCGCTATCGGGTCAAGTGTGATTGGTAAAAAGGCAACCGTAAATAAGTTTTAGCTCTGATTGGAGAAAAATTTTGATCTGAATGTTGCCGGAGAATAGCCCGTATGTTTTCGGAAAAAGCGGATAAAGTAGGATGGGTCATCGTACCCGAGATGAAAAGCAATTTGATTAACCTGGTTTGAAGTGGCTAGAAGGTATCTTTTTGCTTCGAGAATAATGTGATCGTTAATGAGGTCTGAACAGGTTTTTCCGAGCAATTCTTTTGTTATGGAATTTAGTTGAAAAGGAGTAAGATTTAGCATTTCAGCATACTGTGAAACCTGCTTTTTTGAAGTAATATGCTTTTCAAAAAGATCTAATAATTCGTCCAGTCTCTCGCGGACGTATAATTTTTTTTCAGATGAATTACCTTTATTTACTTCACTCTGCCTGATAAGTTCAATATAGAACATTTCAAGGCTTGCCTTAATCATGTCGCGATAGCCTTCTTGTTTTGCATTGAATTCTTCGAAGACTGATGCCAGGAATGCAAAAGGTTTTTTAAAATTTTGACTCTTTAACTCATAATAATTTTTATTACTTACTTTTCTTAAGAGATTTAACGAACTGAATTCACGGCTTGAAAAGAAGTCATCACCAAACTCAACAACAAATCCGGTGCTGCCTTTTTTTATTGACAGTTCATGAACCTGTCCGGGGTGCATGATAAAAACAGAATGGTTAACTATTGCATAATTTTTGAAATCAATGACATGTGTTCCTTTGCCTTTTTCCAATGCTAAAATAAAATAAAATTCATGCCTGTGAAGTTCCTGATTCATGTCTTTTCCGGCCATAACAGTTTCGAGCTTTCTTATATTGAAACTCTCAAATATTTCAGCTTCTTTTCTGGACGAATTGATTTTACGAACGGGAATATTTTTCATACCAAAAAATAAATATTTATATTAACCGCAGTAAGTTATGTAATTCTTCAATGAAAAATGTTAATTTCAACTTTTACTTTTTATGAAGAAATTCAGGATAAAATGCGGAACAACCACCTGCCGGTATGCGCTTTTTGGCATCGGATTCGGTTTTTGTTTCCCGATAATCGCGATAACGTTTGATGTGGTTTTTTATCTTGGTTTACAGTTAAACCTGGATACGATCAGGAAGATTCATAAGGATAATCCGATACACTATATCATCGACACCGCGCCGATTTTTTTGGGAATCGCCTCCGGTGTGGCCGGCTACTTTCTGGAACGAGCAAGGCGACTTAATAAGTATTTATATCAGCAAACGACCGTTCTTGAAAATGCAAACGATAAGCTTAAGAAGGCTCTTGATGATTTTCATGAAGCACGGGATCTGTTGGTAAAATCGGAAAAGCTTGCCTCTCTCGGACAACTTACGGCCGGCATTGCGCATGAATTACAGAACCCGCTTAACTTTATTACAAAATTTTCTGAACCCGGAATGGAATTAGCCGATGAGTTGCAGGCCGAAAC
>CAZAON010000035.1:0-10938 GCA_964486655.1 uncultured Flavobacteriales bacterium | reverse complement strand
ATGAAGACAAAAATGCTTTAGGAATGGAAGCCGGTTTTCGCTGGATGGTTTGGAAAGGCCTTAATGTTCGAATTGGTGCTATTGTTGTCGCTGCAGATGGTGAAAGCATAAAATTGAATCCTGCAGGTGGTATCAGTTATTCATTTTTCTTTAATCAGAAATAATTATTTTCTAAAACCTAAAACCGTAAAATGAAAACAAATAAGGCGATTGGCTGGTTGTTAATTTCCGGAGCAGTTTCTCTGTTTATTCCTTATACCATCCTGACAATAATATTTGAGTATCCCGATATTTTAAGACAGGATACGGCAACAATTTTAACGAAATTCCATGATGGAGGAAGTAAGCTTATTCTTACCTGGTTTGCTTTCGCCATTACCGGACTTCCGTTATTACCTGCATATATATTAATTGGGCAGAAACTTGAGAATAAAACTCCGGTAGTAAGAGTGGCAACAACAATTGGAGTAATAGGATTGATTGTTCAGATGGTTGGGCTGCTGCGATGGACATTCGTAGTTCCGGCTTTATCGGAAGCACATTATGGCTTTTATGGCTTATTATTATCGGAATTAAATTTCTTAGCAGCCGGACCTAATATTTATTTTCAAATTTATCAATCGCCGGTATCTTGACTCCAAACCTGTAACCGATCAGCACAATACTATTAACATAATTATTTTCAATTTCCATATTGTCCAGTGAATAAATATTGCCGTCAATTAGTGTATGAAAGCTGATATAAAACCTGTCGGAGTTATATCCTAAAGAAGATCTGAAATCATATGAACTGAAAATGGTATGTTTATATTTAAACAAACTTTCATCGTTCTGAATAAAATTCAGAGTTTGATTTTCGATCCCGACAGCGAGAAGAAGATTTAAAAATACTCGTTTAAAAATTACAAAAGTATGAGTGTAGCCAATGCCTCCTGATATTCCCGTAATTTTAACTTTATCGACCGAGTCAATAGTTGGAAAGCGTGAAGTATGATAGGGGGGCAAGATAGGTCCGTTATTCTTCACCCCAAACTGATAAATATTAGTGCAAACAAGAAATGAGCCGGCAGATTTTATTTGCCTGGTGTTATTAATATAAGCGGCTCCGTATGTGAAACGTTTTTTTAAATTTAAAAAGTAAAAAAGTTTCAGTTTGAGTGAATTGGTTTTCAAATCACCACTTTGGTAATAATCAGATGAATCGGTAAATGTAGAATCGTACAACCCGGTATTATTGTCATAGAATCCGGTATAAAGTCGGGCAGAAGCTTCTATACGTAACTTAACTCCGGTAAAGGCAATGTTAAATTGTGAGGAGCGTGTTTTCCCTTTTCTCTGATCGCTTTCTCCGGGTGTTTTGACTCCGGCAAAAAATGAAAGTTTATCGTAATGAAGCCCGATACCTGTAATATATTTGGCCTGGGTTTTATAATCCAATCCGTTCTCTATTTCCTGGGCCTGATTTTTATCCTGAATGCGAACTTCATAGGAAGGTTTGCTTTGGTAAATGGCAACTCCCAACCGCCCGGGATATCTCTTTACATACGATGTGTCGTACTGGGAGAGGCAGATTAATGGTATTAACAAAATAATGAGTAGTATAAACCTCATCCATGCAAAGTAAATGAAAATCATTTTTAATGAAGGATTAAAAATATTTATCTTCATTTGAATTTTTATCACCAAATTTGCAAAAGACAGGATTCGGCTTTTGAAGGAATTTATAAATTAATAACAACCCATATGGCAATGATAAATAGAACTTTTAAAGGAATATTATTAACCTCGGCAATAACAATGCTTATTTCCTGTGGTTCAAAAAAGGAAGAACCGGCAGCGGTACAAATTGACAAAGAGCAAATAAAAAAAGAGATTCAGGATAAAGAAAATGAATTTGCGGATTTGTATAATAAGGGTGAATTAAGAAACATTGGCTATTATGCCGAAGATGCCATGAGTTATTCTCAGGGCAGGCAGCCTTTAGTGGGGAGACAGGCAATTGTTGATTTTTATAAGTCGGGTATAGATTCTTCCATGAAGGGAAGCGTTATTTCATTTACAACGAATGAAGTTTTTCCTTCGAATGATGGAAATCAGGTTGTAGAAGTTGGCTATTATAAACTGGTTGACTCTACAGGAGTGCCGATTAATTCAGGTAATTACATGATATTTTTCGAAAAAAGAGAAGGGAAATACTATAGTGTAAGAGAGATGAGTGTTTCGGATATGCCGCTTGAGCAATAATATCTGAGGAGTTATACAACAACAGCAGTTACGGATTTTACAATAAGCCCTTAAAACAGGAAGCCATCTCAAAATAATATTTTTGAGATGGCTTCTTCATATTTTATAATTGGCACCTATAAGTTTATCAAACTATTTTATCTTCTTCCGCCACCACCGCCTCTTGATCCGCCGCCACCTCTTGATCCACCACCACTAAAACCACCACCACCTCTGGAACCGCCACCGCTATAATGGGAACCTCCGCCTGAAGGACGGGCAGATGGTTGGGATGATTGACGCGTTCCTGATGACATATTTGAAGGACGCGAAGAAGAACTGCCAGTCGATGGACGGGTCGAAGGTTGCGCTGTAGGGCGTCCCGAAGTGTTCCCGCCACCAATACCACTACCACCTGCAGGTTGAGTAGATGGTCGCGCACCACCCGACCCGCTACCCATGCCGGTAGAAGGTTGTGTTGAAGGCCGATTGCCCGAACCTGAGCCAATGCCCGTAGCCGGTTGTGTTGAAGGTCTCCCTGCTCCACCTGCTCCGGTCGAAGGACGCCCTGTTCCATTTCCCGCTCCTGTAGAAGGACGAGTTGAAACATTTCCCCGGTTATAATTTCCGCTACCGACATTATTTCTTACGGTGTTGGAACTATTTCTTGATCCATTGTAATTATTGTAAACATTGGTGTTATGAATAACTGTGGTATTGCCATGGTAACCGTAGTAACCTCCATAGTGGTAATGTGCATGGGCGCCCCAATACATTCCCACAGCCATAACAGAGAAAGCCATAAAATACGGAGGATAATATCCGTAATAATATGGGGGAGCATAAGGAACGTAGGCAGGAGAATATACATATTGAACAATGGGTGTCGATTGAACGACGACGGTGCTAGTAGAAGCGGGTACGTAAACCGTATCGGGATCTTTTCCCGTATAGCCGGGATTTGGCGTACTTGATGGCGTTTTCGTTTCCTTGAGTTCGACAATGTAATCCTTGCCATATAGATCTTTGTCTCCTACCATCTGCATGGTAATTTTTTTGTCTTTGTCTTTTGATAATAAAATAACAGCGACATCCTGCTTTTCGGTTTTACTTACATCAACCTGAAGTATAAAAGTGTAATCATCATCATCTTTCTTTGTGATTACTTTAATAAAGTCCACTTTGCCGTCTAAATTGAGATCCAGATTATTTATCCCTGTCTTTTCCAGGTTTAAGTTTTTCTCAAATTCTTCAATCGTTTTTGATTTTTGAAAAAGATCCAGAGTTGCATATAGATCAAGATTATCACCGGGCAAGCCAAGTAGGGCTGTGTCTTTTTCGGTTTGATTTTCGGTCTTGCTTTCTGTTTGGGAAAATACGGGAAAGCAAAAAGAACAAATAGCTGCAATAGTGAATGAAAGAAGATGAATTTTCATATTTTCAACTCAGTGGTTTTATATTCAATTTCAAAAATACAATAAAAAAACTGTTTTATGATTAACAATCAAAGTACTTTTCGCGGTTAGTAAGTTGTTCATAACCAGGTTTTCAAAGAATTGATTTTTTCTAAATTCACCTCATCTCAGAATGTAAAACAGTTGCAATTTGCATTGATATCGATTTAGTGCAAATTGAAAGCTCTTATTTAGACTAAATCAAACCAGAATTATGAACGACAGATCGGAATGGAACAGGGTTGCCGAAGAATACGATGAAAAAGTATTTAACGTATTTAAAAACGACAAGAAGAAAAAACTAAAGAATTACATCAGGAAATACGCGAATAAAGAAAATTCAGCTATTGATTTCGGATGCGGAGTTGGAAAAGCTTTGCCGCTTCTGGCTCCTTTCTTTAAGGAAATTATCGGACTCGATGTCTCTAAAAACTGTATTTCCGTCGCTAAAACTTCGCCCTATAAAAATGTTACTTTCAAAGAAGTTGATCTTGCCGCAAAGCAGATAAAAGTTCCTTCTGTCGATTTTGCCTTCTGTTGTAATGTCGCTATGTCTGACGATGTGCAGAGGAATCTCAACATTATCAACAACGTATTGAATTCACTTAATAAAGGCGGCGTCGCATTGTTCGTGTTGCCGGCCCTCGAATCCGCTTCTCTTTCTTCATGGAGACTCGTTTCATGGTATGAAAGAGATGGCATTAACCTGAGCGATGTTCCTAAAAAAGACCTGTTGCATCTGAATGTTGACAGCAAAAAACATCTGCAGGAAGGCATTGTGATGATTGACGGAGTACCCACAAAGCACTATTTAATTCAGGAGCTTTATTCCATTTTTAACTCCGGTGATTTCGTGCTACAAAAACTTGACAGGCTTGAATATGGATGGGATACAGAATTCGCATCTCCGCCAAAATGGATGCAGGCTCCTTATCCTTTCGACTGGATTGTCGAGGCGAAGAGGGTGAAGTAGGGGTCGTGTTTCTAAGGCAGTTTCTCATAGTCATTTAAAATAAATATCATTCTTTAATTAGCTATTTCCGATAACCCAAAACCAGTCACCCATGAAACCAATAACACTTATTGCAATCTTATTTTCTTTACTCTTCCATTCCACTTCACTATTTGCCGCAGATGTTTTTGCTGAATACAAAATGACCGGCATTGGTGATAAAATTAATACAACCCGTATGTATTTTAAAGATGGAGACTTGCGAACTGAAGTGATAATGAAAATGGGAGAAATGGAGATGACTTCGGTAACGTTAAACCTGAAGAGCAATCCTGACTTTATGATCAGTTATAATTCACAGTCGAAAACATATACTGAGATAAAGAAAAACAAAGAGACTTCAAAAGCGAAGGCGATGTCGATAACTGTTTTGGGCAATGAAAAAATCGGCAGCTATAATTGTACGCATGTTCGAATGACATCTGATACAACTTCCTGGGATATGTGGGTTACAAAGGATCTGCCTCAGTTCGATTTCCCGGTACAAAGTGGCGATGAAGCGGCAAATCGGAAAGTGCTGGAATTACTAAAGAGCAAATCAGCAGATGGCGTTCCCGTGAAAATGGTCTTCTTTAAACCGCATACCGAAACCCCCATAATGACAATGGAACTTGTAAAGTATAATAATAAGGATTTAGAAGCCTCCTTATTTAAAATTCCTGAAGGCTATACAAAAAGCACAGCTCAGTTTGATGCGGAAAAAATGAAATCAATGTCTCCGGAGGAACGGAAAGAAATGATTCAAAAAATGATGGAACAATATAAGCAGAAAAATTAATGACATTTATCGATCACTATTAATAGTAAACTCAGGAAAACCATGAAACGATTTTTTTCGATATCGGCATTAATGCTTCTGACCTTTTTTAGTTTTAATGTCTTTGCCCAAAATGATTCGTTGATCCTGAAAAATAACAATATAATCGTAGGCGATCTCAAGAGTATGGATCGTGGTGTTGTTACTATTGAAACAGGCTACAGTAAAGATGATTTCAGAATAGAATGGAACGGAATTAAAAAATTATATACGACAACATCTTATATCATCACACTTTTAGATGGGACAAGGCTTAACGGTAAACTGGAAGCCTCGGATTCCGGTAAAGTTATTGTAAAAACTGTTGAAGGAAATCCGGTGACATGTAAAATGGAAGACGTCGTTCATCTTCAGTCACTCGATAAGGGCTTCTGGGACAGGGCCAGCGCAAATATTGATTTCGGATTCGCAAATACCAAATCGCACAATCTTACCAATATCAGCCTAAGGAGTAATATTGGATATATGACAGAGAATTGGTCGTCATCAGCAATGTATAATAAACTTTTCTCCAGCCAGGATGAAGTTGAAGATATCAGTAGTTCTGACGGCGGAATAACTTTCAATTACCTTCTTCCAAAGGACTGGTATATTCCGGTTTCTTTATCTTTTTTATCAAATACAGAGCAGAAAATTGATCTTCGTACTCTCGGTAAAATAGGTATCGGTAATTATATCATTCATACAAATTACAGTTATTGGGGATTTACCGGTGGCGCAACTTATAATAAAGAAAATTATTCTGAAGCTGCAGACAGAGAAAGCTGGGAGGGGTTCTTAGGCACTGAATTGAATCTTTATGACATCGGCGATTTAAATTTGCTTACAAAACTTGTAGCCTATCCGAGTTTTACCGAATCGGGACGATGGAGAGGTGATTTTGTTTTTGATGCCAAATATGATCTCCCGCTTGATTTTTATATCCGGTTTGGTATTACCGTCTACTATGATAATCGTCCGGTAGAGGGCGCACCTGAAACTGATTATTCACTTCAGACAGGGTTTGGGTGGGAGTTGTAAATATTGTGTGGAATTTTTTTTATGATCTGCTATTTCGCAGCGACTCCTGCTTTGTTTATCAAATATACCGCAACAATTCCTAGTACTCCTCCTACGATTGTATGAACCAGGACCGGCTCATTCAGAAAAAGCCAAGACGATGTTTCAGCCGCAAACGGCACAAGAAAAATAAAGCTGCTTGCCTTTTCAGGTCCGACTTTCATTGTCGCATAAAAATATAACGTCGTGGCCATAGTAGTTACGATTGCCGAACTGAAAATCATGTTTGTCCAGAACAAAGAATCCTCAATAGTGAGAACGGATGCGAATTCTTTTGCATTCATAAACGGCGAAATGCAGATCAGACAAACGATGTATTGCCACAATGAAAATCCGAATGAGGTTCCAAATCGTTTTGCTTTAGAGGTAAACACACTCATTACAGCCCACGTAAGTGCTGCAGAAAGAAAGAACAGATTGCCGCTTTCAAATAATGAACCGGCTTTATCCCAAATTTTTAACAGTATGCATCCAGCTGTAAGACCTGCAAGTAATCCGATAGATTCCATACGAGATGGAAGTCTTCTATTAATGAATATTCCAATCAAATAAGCTATGATCGGATTTAATGTTGTTACCAATACTCCTCCTGCACCTGCCATTCCGTGTTTAAGGCCTTTGTAAAACAGGAAACTATAAAAAGAAAGTAGAAAACCTGAAATTAGTATGTGCGGAATTCCTTTTCGATTTCCCGTTAAAGGAACTTTCAAAATAAGAAGTATCGGAAACAGCGTAAGTATCACCAAAAGATAGCGCCAGACAATAAAATTTACAGGTGATAAATATTGTGTAAGAACTTTTCCCGATGGCCAGCTTAATCCCCATAGAAACATGCTGATGACGATTGCTATAGTCAATGCAGCATCTGAATTCTTTTTAACGGGCATGTGCGAAATTACTTATTAATTCTTTCACCGATATAATTCATCGCTTTTGCATAAGTCTCGATCCCATGTCCAACATTTTCAAAAATTTTCACATCTTTTAAATTCTTCAAATGTTTCCTGGCATTTTCAATTGATTTTAAATACGGGAATAATAAATCTTTATCGCCTTCAAGGAGGTAAGTATCAACTTTCACATCTGCAAGTTGCCTGTCCATGTAATATGGTTTCTGCGTCTTGTCTTTATACCGGCTTATGGCAAAAACTTCATAGTCGGTGATCAACTTCTCCGACTGAAGTGATAAACGGTGATTCGGTTTTGAAAAAACTGCATTGTCTAAAAATTTAGATACATTTTTATTTGTCGGACTAACAATCGGCAAAATATTGTAATAAAGATTTTTAAAGCTCAATGAAAACGGTTGCAAACAGCCGGGATTCAATATAAATGCTGCCTTTACTTTTTCAGGATTCGTAATTCCAAGTTTCATGCAAATTAATCCGCCGAAAGAAGCTCCTGCTATGCATGACTTTTCAATGCCGAGTTTTTCCAAAACATCATTTGCCCATTCGCCATACTCTAATGATTTTATATCAGGCGTTGCACCATCACTAAAATTTGGCAAACCATTCGTCTCAATCATAAATATCCGAAGCGGCTGATTTAAATTGTCCAATCCGCGATCAAAATCCCAAAAAAGTGATGTGGTTCTTGCGCCGGGAAAAATTACCAGGGTCTCAAGTCCGGCTTCACTCGTATTTAATCCCCAGACATGAGTTTTTCCCAAATTAGTCGAAAGACTAATCCTTTCATAGGTTCGATCGTTGGCTTTTTCTAATTCTTTCACCCAATTATCCAAAAAATTAAAATCTTTTTTTTCGTCTTTGAACCCGGAATGACGGATGATTTTCATTGATAATATCTGATAGATTATTTTAATCCAATATTACTAATTTTTGTACAATTCTTTTTCCTTCTGATTCGACAGCGACAAAATAAAATCCCGGCGAGAGATTTAAATAATAATTTGTTTCATCTGCTCGTCTTATTTTAATATTATGGAATACTTCAGTGCCCGAATTATCGAAAATGCTTATTGAAAGATCGCCATATTCCGGGTTCGTATTGATAATTCTGAAATTACCTGTAGATGGATTTGGATAAATTTTAAAATCAGGATTTGTTTCTGTTTCTGAAAGTTGAACAATCCCCGAAATATCATATTTAACCACACCGATATTGCAGGTCTCTAATTGGTTTTCATAACGTATCCTTCCACATACATAGATGCTGCCATCAACGCTTTGTATCAGTTCTCTTCCCGTTTCGCCCAGAAAATTGAGTGAATCGTAAATATCATATCCCTGATAATTTAGTGATGTGTCAAGTATGGTCATGTATAAATCTGACTTTGGAAAGGACTGTACAAATATCCCGCCTGTAGCAGCAATAAGTCCGCCATCCAGTAATTTCAGATCATTTAATTCAGAGGCAAAGTATCCCGGGAGTTGAAATGTTGATGTATTTACGATTGTTCCGGATGAATCCCGCTTATCGATAATAAATACATCAACTCCATTAAGCGGAACAGTGGCTCCATAAGTATTTCCCGAATGATCTGTAATGATTTTTGTATAAGCCAGAGGCATTACCTGTTTATTCCACAATACATTTCCGCTCGAATCGGCCTTAATCAGGCATCCAACTTGTCCGGTCGTGTCCATTACATTTCCGGAGATATAAAGATTGCCGTAAATATCTCGAACGAAATCCGTCATGTCTGCAAAAAAGTGAGCAGGTGAATAATATGTAAATGTCCAGTCACGAATTCCCGTAGAAGTAAAGTGGGTAACAAAAATGTAATCTTCCGAAGTTGATGTATCTCTTCCTGAACCGGCAGCAAAAACACCGCCTGAAGAATCTGCAATTAATTTTACATCATAGGAAAACTGAAAAGATGAGTCAACTCTTTCCCATAAAACATGACCTGTCGTATCCATGCACATAACCGATAAGCAGATTAAGGGGAAAGCATCCCAATTGGAAGCGACAATTATCTGCCCTGTGCTTGAGAGTGCCATGTCAAGAGTCTGGTATCCGGGGGAAGTTAAAGTGGTGTCGGGAATTAAGAATTGTTGAATTGAAAAAGTTGTATCAAACCTTGCAACAATTATTTTATTTATCGGAAGTGAATCATCCTGAAGTGTGGCCATGGCCAGAACGTTGGATTGTCCGTCATAAATTACTTTTTTAAAACCGGAGCCAATCGTTGAAGTGTCTGCTGCAATTAAAACCCCCGCATCATCAACTAAGATCAAAGTGTTCTTATTGACAGATACATTGCTGTTCTTGTATATTCCACCCGTAATAGTTTTACCGGAAGGCAATGCAACAATACTGCTTCCTGAAGCTTCCAGGTTGTTTTGCGGATTAAAGGAATAATCCCATATACGGCTGACCTGTGAATTTGCATCAAAGCAAAACAGTAGCGATACAGTATAATAAGTAATTACCAAAGCATGGAGTCGTGAAAAATGCATAGAAATAATATTTGTTATAAATCTACAAATATTATTTTCTATGCAGCAATAGGTCAGAAATAGTTAGGGTTTTTTATTGAACAACCATGCATTTGGTTGTTTTCTGGTTGGCTGTTGAAATTGTATAGAAATAAATTCCGGGTTCAAAACCTGATGTGTTAACTGAAAGTGAATGATTTCCCGGTTGCATTGAATTTCTGCTTTCCGAGTAGACAGTTTTTCCGACGATATCATTCACAACTAATTTCAAATCAGATGCTTTTTTCAAATTCAAATTAATTCGGGTAATTCCGGCCGTCGGATTTGGATAATTCTGACTTATGAAAAAATCGTTTTGTTTCGCGCTGCCTGCATTTAATGTTGCGACTTCAACTTTTGCAACTATGATATTGCTTGGATACCCATTATTATTCAAAAAATCACAACTTCCTGAAATAGCAAGGCCATTGCCGGGAGCATTATCTCTCTGATATAACACGTATGCATAAGTATTATCAACTCTTTTGGCAGTGCTTGTATAAACAGCTTCCTGATGATACCCATCTCCACCGTCGGCGATTGATGGTACGATATCAAAAGGATATGACCAATCATTAGAATTATATGGAGGAGCCAGCATCATCATGTAAGCATGCCTGTGTAATTCATCATAAATTGCCGTGTCAGCCGATTCATCTACCGTTGAATAACTCACGTATAAATTGCCGTTTGGACCAATTCCCGCGGAAGGCATTTGTGTTATCCCTCTTTTATAATCTCCCCATGGATAAAGATGCGTACAATTAGTCCAGCCGGATCCGGATCCGGGTGGATAATCAAGAATTCCATTCCCATTATAATCCTGCGCAGTGGCAATTTTCACATAAGCATCTGTTGCCATATTTTCATTCCAGTATTCCAATCCGTCTGTTTCCCATAATGGATTAATAAAATCATCGGTAGTATCAT